>JAYPBW010000054.1:0-8749 GCA_038124405.1 Flavobacteriaceae bacterium
AAGTTGTAGAAAATGAGCAAGAGGTTGAAGAGACTATAATTGAGTCAACCGAAACCACTCAAGAAGAAGAAATTGTAGAGGAAGTAGAGGTAATGGAAGAAGAAATACTGGTAGATGTATCTTTTGCGATTATCGAAGATGCACCTCTTTATCCAGGCTGCGAGCGTGTAAAAAAGTAGGAACGTAGAAAGTGTTTCCAAGAGAAAATACAACGCCATATCAATAAGAATTTTCGCTATCCTGAAATTGCCCAAGAAATGGGTGTTCAGGGGCGTGTATATGTAACCTTTATTATTGATAAAAGTGGATTGATTACCGGAGTTGCAACACGAGGACCAGATAGGAATTTGGAGAAAGAAGCCCAACGTATTATTTCAAAACTTCCTAAAATGACACCTGGTAAGCAACTGGGCAACCGGTTCGAGTTCATTATAGTATTCCTATAAACTTTCGTTTGCAGTAAGTGCCAAATCTAAGCCTTGTTTTAGGCAATTATCATTGCGTAACCTGCTTTTGTACAGTATCTTTGCGTTCTATACTACGTGTGCTTTATGCTAGCCAAAACCCAAAAATCGCTTACACCCTCACTTTTTGTGAATGATGTGTTGAAGCTTACAAAAGCTAGACTTACACTCAGCGTGGTATTTTCTTCTCTAGCGGGTTATTTATTGGCAGTACCATCACCTGACATGCTTCATGTTTTATTGCTTTCTGCTGGGGGCTATGGTTTGGCAGGCGCATCCAATGCGTTCAACCAAATCATAGAAAAGGAAATTGACGCTCTAATGAGTCGGACTCAAAATCGTCCAATTCCTTCGGGAAGAATGTCTGTTCAAGTAGCATTTGGCATAGCTAGTACGTTGTTGATTACAGGACTGGTAATGTTATACTTTCTAAACCCCAAAACAGCGATGTTTGGGGCCATTTCAGTATTTCTATACACATGTGCTTACACCCCATTAAAAACAATTACACCGCTTTCGGTATTTGTAGGCGCTATTCCTGGGGCTATTCCATTTATGTTAGGCTGGGTTTCATATACAGGAAGTTTTGGTATTGAGCCGGGTGTATTGTTTATGATTCAGTTTTTTTGGCAGTTTCCACACTTTTGGGCTATTGGCTGGATGATGCACGATGATTATCAAAAAGCGGGAATTAATATGCTTCCAACGGGAAAACCTGGGAATGCGACTGCCTTGCAGATTATATTATACACCCTTTGGACGATAGTAGTTTCTATTATTCCTGTATTTGGTATAAGTGGCATGCTTCAACTTTCTGTTGTGACGGCTGTTGTGGTTGGGTTAGTTGGACTTGTATTACTTTTTACTGGTTTAAAATTGTATAGAAATCACAGTGTTGCTAATGCCAAAAAATTAATGTTTGTAAGTATTGTGTACATCACCGCAATACAATGGATTTACGTTTTAGATAAGTTTATATAAATGAGTTTTCATCCTTCCTTATTGACACCCCAAGCAAAAGCTAAAAAAATGATGCTTTGGTTTGCTATGATTAGTATGACTATGATGTTTGCTGGGCTTACGAGCGCTTATGTGGTTAGCAAAGCTCGCCCAGATTGGTTGACAGATTTCACGCTACCGGCAGCATTTCATATTAGTACTGCAATTATTTTATTTAGTAGTTTAACGTTTTGGTTGGCATTTAAAATGTTAAAAGCAGGAGCTCAAAAGCAAGTAGGCATATATACGCTCGTTACATTAATATTGGCCGTATTATTTTCGGTAAGCCAATGGATTGGTTTTAGTAGCATTGTTTCGGATGGGTATTATTTTACAGGTTCAGAAAGTACAGTAACAACTTCTTTTTTATATGTGCTTGTACTTACCCATTTTGCCCACCTTTTAGGAGGTATAGTGATGCTTACAGTAGTATTAGTACAACAATTTAAAGGAGTTTATTCTCAAAAGCCGCTAGGCTTTGTGTTGGCGCATACGTTTTGGCATTTTTTGGGCTTTTTATGGCTGTATTTATTTATTTTCTTATCCTTTTTAAGATAAAGTTTAATCCTTAATTTTGTACTCAATTTAACCACCCACTCATGGAAGCAACAACTAACCTAACAGAAAACGAAAACGTTTGGGGCGGAGGCAATAAACCACTCAATGCATCATACGGTAAGATGATGATGTGGTTTTTTATTGTTTCAGACGCCTTGACATTTTCTGGTTTCTTAGCAGCATATGGCTTTTCTCGCTTTAAAAATATTGACTCATGGCCTATAGCCGATGAGGTGTTTTATCACTTTCCCTTTTTACATGGAGTAAATGCTCCAATGTATTATGTAGCATTGATGACATTCATTCTTATTTTCTCATCTGTTACGATGGTTCTGGCAGTTGATGCAGGGCATAAGATGAAACAAAACAAGGTTGCCGTTTACATGCTACTTACCATAATTGGTGGTGCGGTGTTTGTGGGCTCGCAAGCATGGGAGTGGAAAAACTTTATAAAAGGAGAATATGGTGCAGTAGAAACTCGTGGCGGACAAATATTGCAGTTTGTTTCTGCAGATTCTGGGAAACGAGTTGCACTTTCTTCGTTTGCTACTAGTCAACCTACAGATCGAGCGCAACACTCTTCTGACAAAGGTTTATGGTATGTAGAGGAAGCTGCACTTCCAACCTATTCTGTATCCGAATTACAAGAAGGATTTTTAGCAAATCCAGATTTACGTGTTAAAACGGAAATGATTGATGCAGAAACAGGGCATAAAATTGTGCTCGACCGAGCTGCATCTGAAGCAAAAATTGCCCAAGCTGCTTACGTAGTTGAAGGAGCAAATCTTATTAGAAACGAATATGGAAACCGTCTTTTTGCAGATTTCTTTTTCTTTATTACAGGGTTTCACGGCTTTCACGTTCTTTCGGGTGTTGTAATTAATGGCATCATCTTTTTTAATGTACTTCTTGGCACTTATGAGCGTAGAGGACATTATGAAATGGTTGAAAAAGTAGGGCTCTATTGGCACTTTGTCGACCTCGTTTGGGTTTTTGTATTCACCTTCTTTTATCTAGTTTAACATGGCACATAAACTTTCTATATTCCGCGGACTTGTAACCTTTAAATCCAATGAACAAAAAATTTGGGGCGTACTCATTTTCTTATCAATTGTAACTGCTGTTGAAGTTGCCTTAGGGATAATAAAACCAGCTTTTTTACTTACTCCAATCTTTGGAATGAAAGGACTCAACTGGATTTTCATTATCCTAACTATTGTTAAGGCGTATTACATTGCCTGGGATTTTATGCACTTACGTGACGAAAAGCGTAGCTTTACTTCATCTATTGTTTTACCACTATTAATTCTTATTCCATACTTAGTTTTTATCCTTTTGGTTGAGGCTGATTATATTTATAATGTTATGCTTGAAGGTTTTGTGAGTTGGAATTTTTAAAGTCTATATGAAAAAATACATTGTTCTAGCCATATTGTTTGTTTTTCCGCTAGCGGTGTATTTGTTTTTTGCTTCTGGAGTAAATCACTTTGCAAAGCTCCCAGTACTCACCCAAAATGTGAAGGAGATTGGAGCATATTCCGATGCGCAATTTAAAGACCGAATTACCGTACTTGGTTTTTTTGGAAATTCGTTGCAAGACAAAAAAGCCCTTGCATTGAATTTGAATCAAAAAATTTATAAGAGGTTTTATCAATTTACGGATTTCCAATTTTTGATTGCGTTACCAACAGGCAATGAAGAACAAGCTCAAAACCTAAAAGCTGAGCAGGAAGGAACTACTGGAACCGATATGTCGCGTTGGAACTTTATATTTTTACCTCCAAATGAATTGCAAACCGTTTTTAAGAGTCTTTATTTGCCTTTAAGTCTAGACAATAATTTGTCGAATCCCTATGTTTTTATAATTGATAGAGATGTAAATCTTCGTGGAAGGGATGACGATGATTTTGTTGGCTATGATGCCCGTTCTGTTGCCGATATTAACAACAATATGGTTGATGATGTCAAGGTTATTCTTGCAGAATATAGGCTTGCGCTTAAAAAGTATAACCAAGGTATAAAACCATAGGTATGCGACGCTATTCTTACATTGTTGTTGCTTTTATAGTTTTAGTATTTGGAATCATTTTTATTCCTCGTATTATTGATCGATTTCAACAAGCTAGTTTGGTAGATACCAATAGGCTAAGTGCTCCATTACCACTTTCTTACATTGAACTCAATGGGGAAAAAAAACGTGTCCCTGATTTTGTGTTTACCAATCAAGATGGACGTATTATCTCAAATGAAGATTACTTAGGGAAAGTGTATGTAATTGAGTTTTTCTTTACTACCTGTCCTACCATTTGCCCCATTATGAATGGTAACATGAAGCGCTTGGAAGAAGCTTATGGGAATCGTGACGACTTTGGTATTGCTTCCTTTACCATTGATCCTGATAAGGATACACCCGAACAGCTTAAAAGGTATGCCGAAAATTTAGGTGTATTTAGTCAAAACTGGCATTTTTTAACTGGCGATGCAACAACAATCTATGAGCTTGCGAATAGTGGATTTAATATTTTTACTGGAATTAACCCAAACGTGGCAGGTGGCTTTGAGCATCAAGGTTATTTTGCCCTAGTGGATCAAAATGGTTACCTTCGTTCACGAACGGATTCTTTTGGCAACCCAATTGTTTACTACTTAGGCATCCCCGAATCTGAACTCGACATACAAGGCACGGATATGCTAATCGAGGACGTTCAAAAATTGCTTGAAAATGAATAATAAATCTTTAAAGCGTTACAACGCAATCATAGTTGCTGTTTCTATAGCAATACCCCTTGTTGTGGCAGCATTATTTTCTGTACGGATACCAAATGTTGCCCCTTTAAATATGCTACCCCCAATTTATGCTACGATTAATGGACTGACCGCAGTCTTATTGGTTTTGGCTGTCGTACAAATTAAAAAAGGGAACCGAAAAGCTCATGAGCGACTCATGAAGATAAATATCTTTTTGTCGTTACTTTTTTTGATTATGTATATCGCATATCACATCACATCTGATTCGACACCTTTTGGAGGTGAAGGCATTGTTAGATATTTGTATTTCTTCATTTTAGTTACACATATTTTACTTTCTATTGCGCTTATTCCTTTGGTACTGTTTACCTATAAACACGCATCTTTACGTGATTTTGAAGCGCATAAACGACTATCAAAAGTCACATTCCCCATTTGGCTTTATGTTGCTGTAACAGGTGTAGTGGTGTACTTAATGATTGCGCCTTATTACGGATAAAATGGTTGTTTTAAGGTTTCTTTTTTCGGGATTTTTAGGTATGCAATGTGCCATGTGTCGCGCGGTATTAGAAACGGGTGCTGATGCTCAAACAGTAAAAAGTCTGAACGATGGAATTATTTACTTGATGGTAATTCCTTATATCCTTGTGGGCGTAGTAGGTTATGTTGTTTATCAACAGTTCTACAAAAAATAATAATTTTGTAACATATTCAATACTTGCTCGTTATGCAAGTAAATCCATTGAGACAACTTAAGGCGTTGCCCCTATGATAGAAATAAAAAAATTGCATAAGTCCTATGCCATGGGACAAAACAAACTCCATGTGCTGAAGGGTATAAACTTTGACGTGGATGAAGGAGAAATGGTAGCCATTATGGGTTCTTCTGGCTCTGGTAAATCAACATTGCTTAATATTTTAGGTATGCTAGATGTTGCAGATTCGGGTACGTACACCTTAGATACTAAACCGATAAAAAACCTTGATGAAACAAAAGCAGCTATCTATCGCAACCGATTCTTAGGATTTGTTTTTCAGTCGTTTAATTTGATTTCATACAAAACGGCATTGGAAAATGTGATGCTACCTTTATACTATCAAAAAGTAGGAAGAAAAGAACGTCAAGAACGTGCCCTAAAGTTTTTAGAACAGGTAGGTTTAGGTCCTTGGGCGAGCCATCATCCAAACGAGTTATCGGGAGGGCAAAAGCAACGTGTAGCCATTGCGCGCGCATTAGTTTCTGAGCCAAAAGTTTTGTTAGCCGATGAGCCTACAGGAGCATTAGACTCCAAAACTTCCTACGAGCTCATGGATGTACTCCAACGAATTAACGACCAAGGCATTACATTGCTTATAGTTACCCACGAAGAAGACATTGCTAAAATGTGTAAGCGCATCGTGCATTTGCGAGATGGCGTTATAGTGGAAGATAAAAAAGTGAATCAAATTCGAGCTAATCAGCATGTGGAATAGAGATCGTTGGAATGAAATGTTTTACACCCTAAGCAAAAATAAGTTGCGCACTGCATTATCGGGTTTTACCGTAGCCATGGGTATTTTTATTTTTGTGCTCCTTTTTGGTTTTGGAAATGGTCTCAAGAATTCTTTTGAAGAGTTTTTTCTTGATGATTCTACCAACACCGTTTGGCTTTATCCTGGGCAAACAGAAAAACCATTTCGGGGCTTTAAAGCCAAACGACGTATCATTTTTAAAAATGACGATTTAGTCGATATCCAGCAGAACTTCCCCTTTTTTATCGACTACATCACCCCTCGAATAAGTCGTGGCGCTCTTGTAAAATACGGTAAAGAAAGTAATAACTACACCACAAGAGCCGTAGCTCCTGGGCATCAATATGCCGAAAAAACAATTGTCATTAAAGGACGTTATATAAATGAAGCGGATGTAGAAAACAAAACCAAGTATGCAACCATTGGCAGACTGGTGGAGAAAGATTTATTTGGAACTAAATCTTCAATTGGAAAACACATAGATGTAGGTGGAGTGTCATTTAAAGTTGTAGGCGTATTTAAAGATGAAGGAGGCGATAATGAAGAGCGCCTTATTTATATTCCCTACACTACACGGCAACGCCTTGAGAAAAGCAATGATCGTGTAGATCAAATAATTGTAGCATTCAGACCCGAGTTAGGGCATGCCGGAGCACTTGCTTTAGAAAAAAAACTAAACAACTTCATGCGAAAAAAACATGTTGTTGCTCCTAACGACCGAAGAGGTATTTATGTGCGCAATGTTGCTGCCGATTTGAAGCAAACTCAACAATTTGCAAGTGTGCTACAATTGATTGTCACCTTTGTTGGCTTAGGAACGTTACTTGCTGGAATTATTGGAATTTCTAACATCATGGTTTTTGTGGTAAAAGAACGAACCAAAGAATTGGGCATTCGTAAGGCCATTGGTGCTACACCAAAATCTGTTGTTGGCATGATATTACACGAATCTGTATTTATTACCACTATTGCTGGCTATGCCGGATTATTAGCTGGAGTAGGTACACTGGCGCTCATTGGAGATTCTCTAGAAGAGTTTTTTATTATTAATCCATACATAAGTACCGATACTGCAGTAGGAGCGACCCTTATTCTGATTGTATTTGGTGCAGTGGCAGGATATATTCCTGCTCGCCGAGCTGCAAAAATTAAACCCATAATTGCCTTAAGAGACGAGTAATGTTTAGAACCCTATTTGATAGAGATACATGGCAAGAAATTTTTGGCTCCATCCAAAAAAATAAATTGCGAACTGTGGTTACCGTAATTGGCGTATTGTGGGGAATTTTTATTTACATTACTTTATCTGGAGCTTCAAAAGGATTAGATAACGGATTTGAACGCGAATTTGAAGAAGTAGCTATAAATAGTTTATTTGTTTGGGCTCAGCGTACAAGTATTCCTTACGGAGGGTTTCGTACTGGTCGTAATTTGCAACTCAAGTTAGATGATGAAACCTATTTATCTGAACGTGTTCCACAGCTTCAATATATTGCACCTCGAATTGCACGAGGTGTTTTTGGTAGTAGTGGATCATCTGTTAAGCGAGGTGCAAAAAGTGGAGCGTATGCTGTATATGGTGACTTTCCAATTCTTGTAAAAATTGCTTCTAAAGATATTTTTGAAGGGGGACGTTTTATAAATCAAGCAGATATTGACAATCAAAGGAAAATTTGTGTCATTGGAGAGCGTACTCAAACAGAACTTTTTGATGAAAAAGAAGAGCCCGTTGGGAAGTATATCCAGATTGATAACATGTATTTTCAAGTTGTGGGCGTACACAAGTACACTGAAGGGGGCGGCTTTGAAAGTGACAGCGATATTTTTATTCCATTTACCACATTTAAAAAACTCTATAACACAGGTGAAAATGTGGACTGGTTTGCCATGGCAGCCTACGACGATGCCGATGTGGTCGCTGTTGAAGAAGACGTCAAAGCGGCACTTAAGGTAAAACACCGTGTGCATCCAGACGACGAACGTGCCTTTGGCAGCTTTAACTTGGGTGAGGTTTTTAATAGGGTAAAAGGTTTTTCTAGCGGGATGAATATTTTGTCTTTAGTAGTGGGTATTGCTACTATTTTGGCAGGTGTCATAGGTATTGGGAATATTTTATTGATATCAGTTCGTGAACGCACCAAAGAACTTGGTATCCGTCGCGCATTGGGAGCTACACCAGCAGAGGTTCGAACTCAAATCATTATTGAGTCGGTATTTTTGACGCTAATTGCTGGAATTTTAGGTATTATTTTAGGGGCATTTGTTTTAGCTATTATAAATGCACTGACTGCCGATAGCTCTAGTATTCCTTACACAAACCCTACGGTGCCTATCAAATTTATTTTAGGGGCGCTGGGCCTTATGGTTGGTCTTGGCACGCTCATTGGTCTTATCCCCGCACAGAGATCCGTAAGTATAAAACCTATAGACGCATTAAGAGAAGAATAAAAACAAAAATTTTAACTATG
>JAYPBW010000055.1:0-2731 GCA_038124405.1 Flavobacteriaceae bacterium
ATACACAAAAGCTCTGGCTAAGCAGAATAAGTAATCAGATAGTCTATTAAGAAATACCAATAGTAACTTGTCCACATAATCTAAACGACTAAGCTGAACTACTACTCGTTCTGCTCTTCTGCAAACGCATCGAGCAATATGTGTTTTAGCAGCAGACTCCGAACCGCCAGGAAGAATGAAATGTGTCATTTTTGGTAGAAATGCTTCATATGAATCGATGCAAGATTCCAAATTTGCAATATCTTCTTGACTAATGGGTGAAAAGGGTCGTTTTTGCTCATTAGTCTTACTAGCCAATTGTGCTCCAACTGAAAATAAAAGGTGTTGTAATAGGTGTACTTCAGGAATACGTTCTTCAGGAAGAAACTGCGCTACCAGACCAAGCCAAGAATTTAATTCGTCGACAGTTCCGTAAGATTCAATTCTTAAATCGCTTTTGGAAACTCTATTTCCCCCAATGAGAGATGTGTTTCCTTCGTCGCCTGTTTTGGTGTAGATTTTCATAGCTGCGTATTAGCGCACTCCAAAAGTAGTTAACTTCTATGATGTGAAAAAACTTTTTTAATCTAAAGTGCTCATTTTCAAAACTTTTCATTTTTTTTTCGTCCAAATGTGAAAACAAGCATAAAACCTGCTAAAAAACTACTAAGTCTAAATATATAATCTCCATATTGCACATAAACCGTGATGTCAGAAGTTGGATATACTACACTAGTAATCACTCCTTTTGAGTTATATGAGAGTTGTTCTGTAACTTTTCCTAAGGGTGAAATAAACCCTGAAATTCCAGTATTTGCAGATCTGACAATTGGTCTTCTCGTTTCAATAGCACGAAGTCGGGCATAGGCAAGGTGTTGTTTATGTCCTGGCGTATTTCCCCACCACGCATCATTTGTCATGATAGCAAGGACTGTTGCACCAGCTTTAACATATCCCGTGACAAATTCTCCATAAACAGATTCGTAACAAATAATGGGGCCTACTTTTGTTCCATCGTAAAGCAAAAATGCTTCTCTATAATCTTGGGTAGCTCTCGTAAAAACCGTTCCTCCCAAATCTAACATAATATTTCCCATAAGTGGTTCAACAACACTTCTATAAGGAATGGTTTCTACGCCCACCACTAGCTTTGATTTGTGATAAACATCTACTCCCGTGCTGTCAATCAAAAAGGCGCTGTTGTAAAAATCTGCCCAAACACCATTGTTTAATTTATTAGCTGTTTTGGTTTTATTTGATTTGGAGTAGGCGTTAAAAAATTGAATCCCATTTAAAAACTGTACGTCATGTGTCGAGGAAAATTTTCACCTGCACCTTCCGAAAAAAAGGTTTCAGGCGTTACAATTAGCGCTGGATTATTAATAAGTTCAGGAGTGATTTGACTAATTAAACCCTTGTACAGCTCTTGATGCGTTAAATTGTATTTTTCATTGTATGGATCAATATTGGGCTGTACGACGGTTACTGTTAGTGCTTCACTAGTTTCTGCCGAATGGCTTCTTAAAATGATAGTGGAAACCAAAAACGGTATGGACATTACCAACAGTGTAGGGGCGAATGCAGATAATTTTTTATTGGAGATATAGTTCCGCAGTGATTTATACAGGGCTATATTTACACACCAAATCCAAAGTGTTCCCCCAAAACTTCCTGTGTATTCATACCATTGTACCCAATTGGGGTGTGTTGCAAACACATTTCCTAGGTTTAACCATGGCCAAGAAAAGTCCCACATTAAGTGCATTTTTTCAAAACATATCCACGCCAAAGGAATAAAAATTAATCCTGCTTTGCTGCCTAATTTGTGGTCTACGCGGCGCCATAAAACCACCACCAATGTCATGAGTGTGCTGTTGATGAACATGGCAAAGAACATTCCAAAAACGGTAGCATTCCAAAGCCACCAAGTGGTTATTGCATTCCAAATTAAAAACCCAAAAAACATGTATCTACTGAACAATCCTGTTTTTTCATTCTTTACCACATCAAAAAGCCACAGTAATGGGACAAGTGAGAAAAAAATAATGGGTGTGAGTCCAGCGGTAGGCCATGCTAGTCCCAAGAGGATTCCAAAAAGTGCTGCTAAATAAAGTTTATTTGGCATGCCACGAATTTACAATTATTGCATAAGTTTGTTGGCATTAAACCAAATCTTTATTTATGAAAATTGTAAAATACATACCAAATACACTCACGCTGTTAAACGGATTTTCTGGCTGCTTAGCTTTGATATCTGCTATTGAAAATAATCCATTGATGACGTTGATATGGGTCTTAGTGGGCGTTTTTTTTGACAGCATAGACGGCATGGTTGCTCGCGCATTTAAGGCTACTTCTGAAATCGGTAAACAACTTGATTCACTTTGTGACGTGATTTCATTTGGTCTTGTACCGGGTTTTATCATGTACAAATATCTGTATGAGTGTTTACCGTATGAATATGCCCCATTTTCATTATTAGGTTTTCTAGTCACTATTGCCGCTATATACCGTTTGGCACGATTTAATATTACCCCTTCAAGTCAATTGGACTTTGAGGGCTTGCCCACGCCAGCATTTGCTCTTTTTGTTGTGGGTATTCCTTTTATTCCCATTCATGTAGATTACACTTTTATTATCCTTTTAGTTGCATTATTAACACTTCTGATGGTATCAAAATGGATGTTGCCTAGCCAAAAATTTGTGAATGGCAAGCCTACTCGTTTTGCATTGGTGTTTGCCCTTATAGCCA
>JAYPBW010000055.1:2741-4772 GCA_038124405.1 Flavobacteriaceae bacterium
CTCAAAATTTTGCCCTAGATATACTTTACGTACCATTTCGTCTTCGGCAAGTTCTTTGGGAGTTCCTGTTTTTAGGATTTTTCCTTCAAACATAAGGTACGTTCTGTCTGTAATGGCTAATGTTTCTTGCACGTTGTGGTCGGTAATTAGAATACCAATATTGCGTTTTTTTAAATGCGCTACAATCTTTTGGATGTCTTCTACCGCTACGGGGTCAACTCCTGCAAAAGGTTCGTCCAAAAGCACAAACTTTGGATCTGTAGCTAGGGCACGTGCAATTTCAGTACGTCGTCTTTCACCCCCAGAAAGTAAGTCACCACGATTATTGCGAATATGTGTGAGTCCAAACTCTTCTAGTAGTGCTTCCTTTTTTTCTTTTTGCTCAAGTTCAGTAAGCGATGTGAGTTCCAAAACACTTTTAATGTTTTGCTCAACTGTTAGCTTTCGAAACACAGAGGCTTCTTGGGCTAAATACCCAATGCCACTCTGCGCACGTTTGTACATGGGAAAACGCGTAATATCTGTTTCATCCAAATAAATATTTCCAGTTAACGGCTTAATAAGCCCCACGATCATGTAAAAAGACGTTGTTTTACCAGCGCCGTTAGGACCCAAAAGACCTACAATTTCACCTTGTTCTACGGTGACAGAAACCTTATCAACTACTTTTCTACCTCGGTAGGTTTTGGTGATGCTATTGGCGTGTAACTTCATGATGCTTATGCAGGTGTTTGTTGACTTTTTTTATACACATATTTAGAAATAAAGATACTCACTTCGTATAAAATCATGATGGGAATAGCCACAATAATTTGACTGGCAATATCTGGCGGTGTAATAATAGCCGAAAGTGTAAGTACAATTACCAATGAAATTTTACGGTATTTACGCATCAAGCTTGGAGTGATGAGACCAATTTTTGTTAGGAAATACACCAAAATAGGAAGTTCAAAAATGACTCCCGCAGAGAGCACCGAGGCACGTACCAATGCGGTGTAACTACTCAAATCAAAATCATTGAAAATTTCGGAGCTGACGCTGTATGTTCCCAAAAATCGCAATGAAAGCGGTGTAATGACATAATATCCGAAAAGTACACCAAGAAAAAACAATAACGAAGTAACTGCAATAAAACCTCTTGCTTGGTTGCGTTCGCTATTTAGTAATCCTGGTCGTACAAATAACCATAGTTGATAAATTACATATGGAAATGCAAGAATAAACCCTGCCGTTATGGATGTCCAAATATGAGCAGAAAACTGTCCAGCAACAGTTCTACTTTGAACTCTAAATGGAAGCTCGTCTAAACAAAACCCTTCATCAAAGCCAAGCGCTTGTGCTGCACTGCAAAGCCATTTATATGTCGGAAAATCTTGCTTTTTAGGGCCGAAAAGTAAATAATCAAATATGAAGTCTTTGGCTACAAAGGCAATGCCTCCTGCAATAAAAATGGCTAAAATACTACGAATCAGATGCCATCTTAATTCCTCCAAATGATCTAGGAAAGGCATACTTTTATCTTCCATGCGCTAGTAAATTCCTTCGTTCAGAATATCGTGAATGTGTACCATTCCACAATACTTATGGTCACGTGTTACAATAATTTGACTAATTTCCTTTTGTTGCATTAGATTTAGCGCTTCTTTGGCCAAAACAGCATCATCGAGCATAATCGGATTTCTACTCATAATATCTTTTGCGGTCAAATCAGTATAATTTTTATGACTAGCCATCATGCGTCTGAGGTCACCGTCGGTTATAACACCTACAATTTTATCCTTGTCTAATACTGCGGTTGCACCCACTAGTTTTGTTGAGATTTCGGTAATTACTTCAGTAACACTTGCTTGTTCTTTTACGTGCGGTTTTTTGTGATCTGCCAATAAGTGATTTAACTGTACATATAATGCTTTTCCTAAAGCACCACCAGGATGGGAGCGCGCAAAATCTTCTGGTTTAAATGTATTTAACTCCATCAAGCATATCGCTAATGCATCTCCCATAACTAATTGCGCCGTGGTACTCGTAGTT
>JAYPBW010000055.1:4782-6003 GCA_038124405.1 Flavobacteriaceae bacterium
CAACAGCAACGTGAAGTACCGCATCGGATTGTTTTGCCAAATACGATTGAGGATTCCCAGTCATTCCAATAAGTTTGCTGCCTCTATTTTTTAGTAATGGAATCAAAGTTTTGATTTCAGGTGTGGTTCCACTTTTGGATAAGCATACCACTATGTCATTTTCATCTATCATGCCCAAGTCACCATGAATGGCATCGGCTGCGTGCATAAAAATACTTTTTGTACCTGTAGAATTCAGTGTAGCACTTATTTTCATACCAATAATAGCACTCTTTCCTATTCCTGTAAGTACTAGTCTTCCTTTACTTTGGTGAATCCAAGTAACTATTTGTTCAAAATCTGAAGTAAGCTGAGGAATGAGCCCGTCTATAGCTTGTGCCTGCTGTTTTATAACAGTTTTGACTGTTTGTGTTATAGAATTAGAATTACTCAATGTGTGTTGATAAATAGTCAGTTTTAATGTATATTGTGGATACAAATGTACAAAACCCAATATGAAGCTACAGGTCGGTGACGAACAGTTTAGTTTAAAGGTTGCTTTAAAGAAATTTTTTGGTTTCAATGAGTTTAGGGGACTTCAAGAAGATGTAATCAAAAGCGTACTTAATAAAGAAAATACTTTCGTGATTATGCCTACTGGAGGTGGTAAGTCGTTGTGCTACCAATTGCCAGCATTGGTACAACCTGGAACTGCCATCGTGGTTTCTCCTTTGATTGCATTAATGAAAAATCAGGTTGATGCGATTCGCGGTATTTCAAAAAATGACGGTGTTGCTCATGTTTTAAACTCTTCACTGAGTAAAACAATGGTTCAGACTGTAAAAGCAGATATTATTTCTGGAATCACAAAATTGTTATACGTTGCTCCCGAATCATTAACAAAAGAAGATAACGTTTCTTTTTTACGTTCCGTTTCCATAAGTTTTGTTGCTATTGATGAGGCGCATTGTATTTCTGAATGGGGACACGACTTTAGACCGGAATATCGAAATTTAAAATCGATAGTTTCTCGTATTGGTGACGAAATCCCTATCATTGGACTTACTGCCACCGCAACACCCAAAGTTCAAGAAGATATTTTAAAGAATCTTAATATTGCAGGTGCCACAACCTATAAAGCTTCATTTAACAGGCCTAATTTATTTTACGAAGTTCGGCCCAAAACCCCTCAAGTAGACCGCGATATTATTTCATTTATCTTATTGTTTTAGATGTGACGAT
>JAYPBW010000055.1:6013-8574 GCA_038124405.1 Flavobacteriaceae bacterium
TCATTTATCAAATCAAATACAGGTAAATCAGGAATTGTTTACTGTCTTTCTAGAAAGCGTGTGGAAGAACTTGCCCAAGTATTACAAGTAAATGGAATAAATGCATTGCCTTATCACGCAGGGTTAGACAATAAGCAGCGCGTATTCAATCAAGATAGTTTTTTAAAAGAGGATTGCGATGTAATTGTAGCCACTATTGCCTTTGGAATGGGAATCGACAAACCAGACGTTCGATTTGTAATTCATCACGATATTCCAAAAAGTATTGAAAGTTATTATCAAGAAACGGGAAGGGCTGGACGTGATGGTGGTGAAGGACACTGCTTGGCTTTTTATTCCTATAAAGACATTGAAAAGCTAGAGAAGTTCATGTCAGGAAAGCCTCTTGCAGAACAAGAAGTTGGCTATGCGTTGCTACAAGAAATGGTTGCCTATTGCGAAACTTCAATGTCTAGGCGTAAGTTTATTTTACATTATTTCGGTGAGGAGTTTGATGAAATAAATGGAGCCGGCGCTTCCATGGATGACAATACTCGAAAACCAAAACCAAAAGTAGAGGCTCAAGACGAGGTGAAACTACTTTTAAATTTGATTAAAGAAACGAATCAACAGTACAAGATAAAGGAGCTGATTCACATCATGGCGGGTCAAGAAACACCCATATTGGTGTCTCATAATATTCGTTCAAATAAATTGTTTGGACTTGGTAGTGCAAAGGAATTACCTTTTTGGAAGGCATTACTCACACAGCTTTTGGTGGTAGGATATTTGACCAAAGAAATTGAAACTTATGGTGTAATTAAGTTGAGTCAAAGCGGAGAAAAATTTCTTCTATCACCACATAGTTTTCTCATGACTGAAAATCATGTATTTGAAAATATTGCTCCTATTGCTACGCCTGCTAAAACCACCAATTTTGAAGTAAAACTTCAAAAAATGTTAATGAGTTTGCGAAAAGATGTTGCTGCTAAATTCGAAGTTCCACCATATGCCGTTTTTCAAGAGTCTTCCATTGAAGATATGCTGGTAAAGTACCCTATTACTATAGAGGAACTTAAGAATATTCACGGAGTGGGTGAAGGAAAAGCAAATAAGTTTGGAAAGCCTTTTATAGATTTAATAGCATCTTATGTAGAAGATAACGGTATTATACGCCCTGAGGACTTGATTATAAAAAGCACGGGTGCCAATTCGGCACTCAAACTGTATATTATTCAAAATATTGACCGCAAACTACCCTTACAAGATATTGCCGATGCTAAAGGTATGGAGTTCCCTTCTTTTTTGGAACAACTAGAAACTATAGTTTTTTCTGGAACTAAGGTGAATATTCAATATGCTATTGATGAGCTTTTTGATGAAGATCAGCAAGAAGAATTACACGAATATTTTATGGAGGCTGAAAACGATAGTATTGATGAAGCTGTAAGTGAGTTTGATGGTGAATTTGAAGATGAAGATTTACGCATCTTCCGAATTAAATTTATGAGTGAGGTGGCAAACTAATCTTTTTATAAGTATTTTCGCAGCTCAATAATTTTAACTTATGAGCGAAGGAATTTACGCCCTTTTCACCACTTCAAAGGGAATTATCAAAATACGTCTTACTTACAATGAAACTCCTGGAACCGTTGGGAATTTTGTTGCTTTAGCCGAAGGTAATCTTGAAAACTCCGAAAAGCCACAAGGCACACCTTACTACGATGGACTAACTTTTCATAGAGTGATCCCTGACTTTATGATTCAAGGTGGTTGTCCTCAAAGTACTGGTGCTGGCGGACCTGGCTATCAGTTTGATGACGAATTTCACCCTGAGCTTAAGCACAACAGAGCTGGTGTTTTGTCTATGGCAAATGCTGGTCCTGGCACAAATGGAAGTCAATTTTTTATTACCCACAACGAAACGCCTTGGCTTGATGGAAAGCATACCGTTTTTGGTTTTGTTGAAGCGGGACAAGATGTTGTAGATGCTGTTGAGCAGCATGACGTTATTGAATCACTTCGCATCGAACGTATAGGGAAAGATGCTGAGGCTTGGAATGCTGTTGAGGCATTTAGAACATTTGAAGGAAGTCGTGAAGAACGTCTGCGCCTAGAGCGTGAGGCTCAAGAAAAAGCTTTAGATGAAATTGCTGCCGGCTTTAAAAAAACAAAAAGTGGATTGCGTTATCAATTTATTCAGCGCGCGGAAGGACAGCCAGCTGAAAAAGGAAAAAATGTTAGCGTTCATTACAAAGGTCAACTAGTTGATGGAACTGTTTTTGATTCTTCTTATAAACGCAACCAGTCTATCGATTTCACCCTTGGTGTAGGTCAGGTAATTCCTGGATGGGATGAGGGAATTCAATTACTTTCAACTGGAGACAAGGCACGTTTTGTTATTCCTAGTGATTTAGCCTATGGCGCACGTGGTGCAGGAGGTGTTATCCCTCCAAATGCGACATTAATTTTTGATGTTGAATTGGTAGCTGTCGGCTAAGACTTCCACTTAATATTGCACCCTAAACTTGGTTTTTGTATTGAATTTATAGGTGTTTTATTTAAAAGCGCGTCTAGAGCTG
>JAYPBW010000056.1:0-8474 GCA_038124405.1 Flavobacteriaceae bacterium
GGCTTATACTTTCCATTAAGCGCTTTAGCTACTTGGCTATTTTTAATATTATTTTCTTTAAGGTATGTCTTGACCTTGGCTTTTATTTCTTTGTTTTGGTAGTAACCCATAACAGGAGAGCCCCATTCTTTTGGATAATTAAGCTGATGGGCTCGCTTAAAGGGTTTTGACCAAGAGGGTGCGTCAGCTTGTGCATCAACACCGCGCGGGTCAAATATTTTACCCACACCCGCAGTAGTGTAGCCGATTTGTTTAAAGTGTTGTGGAAGCGTTACGACATTTGGAAGCTTATCACGCATTTTAGTTTTTAAATCATAAACCTGTGTCTTGTCTGGACGCAAACCTGTTAGTAAGCTAATACGGGATGGACTGCAAATGGCTTGTTGTGTGTGCGTATTGAGAAACAAGCTTGATTTTCTTGCCAACATATCCATATTAGGGGTAATAGCAAATGCATCTCCAAAGCTTCGAATGGTGGGTTTTAAATCATCAACTGCAATAAACACCACATTGAGTGGCTTTTCTTGTTGGGCGAAAGCACAAAAAAAAGAAGTAGTTACTAGTAAAATGAGAGCCTTGGTCATTAAGTTTTGGTTGTTGTTCTAATTATTCTTTCATAATTTTCTTTACACAAATAAGTTTATTTTCTCCTATAAATTCTATAAAATATAAACCATTCTTTAGAAAAGAAAGGTCAACATCATGCTTTGGTTGATTCCAGCTAAATAATTTCTTGCCCTTTACATCATAAATATGTGCTTCGCGTATTGGTGGGCTATTTTGTAAAAACAAGCGATTCTTAACTGGATTTGGGTAGAGTGTAATAGCTTTAGAAACATCTTTAGTCCCTAACACTTGTTGATTGACAGAGAAATCATCAAAATAGTAGATACCTGCAGTAGCGCCGCAAATAAGTTGAAGTTGAATAGAGCTAGTCCCAGATGGAACATCAAATGTAAGCTCATATGGATTATTTGAATAATTAGTGTCTAGTGTAAAGGTTGAAGATGCAAAAATATTATCCGAACCATTGGTTTGGTGTTTCACGCGTAGTTTAAATTGCAAGCCTGAAGTTGAACCTTTTCCATAAACACGAAACTTGAGTTGTTTATTCTCAAAACTAGCAACATTGGAGATGACGGGATTGGATAATATTACGCTGTTTAGGTTAGCGCCTTGAGTAACTGAAATCTTAGCCCCATGTGAACCTTGACGCCTTGCGTATGAAGCATCTTCAAAAGTTGCTTGAGATGTATTAAGATTTTGAAAAGACCAATTTGTATCAAACCCACACTCAAAATCAATATTTTTTAAAATTTCTGTGTCGTTACAGGCTCGCTCAGAAAACGTATTCAACAAGGCATCTTTAATATTTTCCACCCACAAATCTGTCTCACTAATTGTACTTGGTGAGGTCTGTTTGGGCGAAAATCCATCAATGCTAAAGGCATCAAAATCATAAACAGTCAGACCTGAATCTTTTCTAAGATGAATTGTTTTTGAAGACTTACCTCCAGCATCCCAAGCCGAGAACGCAAAACCACGATCGATAGCAGCATTAGCTAGGTATCCGTGATAATCGTCTCTAGAATTTGGATCTGGACCGCCGTTTGCAAAGCCAGTGTTGTTTGAAGAAATAGAAAGAAGGTCACCTGTGGAATAATTATATCCATATGCATTGTCTGCGCCAAACTCTCCTAAATAAACCGCAACTTCAGGGGTGAAACTAGCTGCCCAGTTTTTTACAGTATCAAACTCAATGTCAACATCCGTTTTATCGGATTGAGTTCCCCAAGTGTTATAGTTGAAGTTATCATCGCTAGATTTTGTAAAACTAAATGGTCGGTAATAGTGGAATGTTGCAATTAAATAGCTATCACTATTTAAAATAGTAGGGTCAATTGTGGTTACTGCCTCATAGCTTGTTTTTGTACCACCAGTTATAATAATTTTTCTAGTTGGATTATTCCCTGTTGAATTTCTGATAATAGATATTACTTCATTGTTGATAGCATTGATTTCTGTAGCAGAAATATGAAAATAGGGCTCATTAATCACTTCAAAAATCAAATCATCCGAATAGTCTTTAAATCGATCTGCAACTTGTTCCCAAATGGAATAAAATTTAGCTAGGTCTGCGGCTCTTTTAGCAGAAGAGGGATGTGTGTATTCACTCCTATCCGAGTCAAAAGTGTATATAAATTCAGATTTCAGTCTGGCACCATGAAAATCCAAAATGATGACCAAACCTTGATTAAGCCCCCAGCCAATCACTTGCTCTAAACGATCTAAATAAGATGAAACAACAGTAAAATCGGCGCGGGTACCCTCGAATTGGGTATTCGCTGTTTTTGGTTCATCATCTGTGCTTCCCAAGGTCCTGTCACCAAAAAAATCAATTGGGATACGCACATTGGTAAAGCCAGCGGCAGCTACATCAATAAAATACTGCTCTGTAGCAGCTCCAGACCAATTCCCCTCCACTGGCGCGCTTAACACATTTCCTAAGTTTATCCCTCTTCCCATTTTGTAAACAAGTTCTTGAGGGGTCTGTTGAGCGCTTAAAAAACCTGCTACTAAAATAAGTAGCAGGGTCTTTGCTTTAATTGTTGAAAATGTAAAATGCCTATTTCGTGTCAGCATTTTTGCGTGCCTCATTACTTAGGGTCATCATTTTACGTGCTTGTTTTGGTCCAAATTCAGCAGCTAGCTTTTGTTGTGCGTTTGCATACTCGGCTTTATAAACAGCCTGTTTGTCTTCTTTAGACATGCTGCTGTTCACCTTTATTTTAGCATTTGCATTCATGACTCTTTGAAGCATCACGTTGTAAACAAACTCTTTTTGATTCTCATTCAAATCCATCTTGTTAGCAATATACGTTGAGAAAAGAGTCGCTCTTCCTTGTTGATATTTAGTTGGTTCTTGAGCCTGAGTTGTGGCGGCAAACAACAACATAAAAATTAATGTAATTAGATTTCTCATATTATTTTTTCAGCAGTTTAGTAGCCTGACCATTATTAAGTCTCAGAAAATAAATTCCTGATTTTAAATCTGCAATATCTATCTCTTGATTTTCAGTTTCAATTTTAAACGACATAACCCGTTTTCCAACTACATTAAAGATATTAACATTGTCGTCAATGCTTGCATTGTCAATAAAAACAAAATCTTGAGCTGGGTTGGGGTAAACTTGAATATTATCTAAAAGGTTTAAATCCTCAACTGAAAGTGGTTGAGCATAGAAATTTATTGACTTAATTTCGTAAAGTCCCCCTTTTGATTTTCCAGCAAAGCCTGATTCTGTAGATCTAAAACTTAAAGCAATGTCATAAAAATGACCATCTGTGTCTTTAGGGATTGTACCAGAACCACTTTTTGAACTTTCGGCTTCTAAATTAAAGTATAATGTCTGTTCATCAGTTCCACTCATCGATTCATTTAAATAAACATCTTGATTTAATGCACCTGTAACATTTGGACCTAAAACTCTGAGCTGATCATCAATTGTATTATTTACCAAAGTTACGTACATGTGAGGGGTTGTTCCTGAAATTCGAACATTTTCATCAAGTGTAAGTTTAGCATATTGGCTTGCTGTAGCTGTAACATTTAAATTTCCTGCTGAAGCGGCAATTGTTACATGCTGTGTGCGGTTCCAAAGGCCGTTATAGCCAGACCCAACGTAGTTAAACTCGCTAAGTGTAGGCTTTTCTGTGTAAAATGCAAAATAAGCTATGTGGAATGTTCCTGCCACCGCTGGATCTTGTGGCTTAACAGCAATTTTAAAGCTATTTAATGTTCCTGACCATTTATCTTTTGAACCATTTGTTCCAAAAGTTTGTCCCGCAAATTGTGATAAATCAACAACAACTGTTACATATTCGTTATTATCTGCAATTGTGGGCGAAGATAAATATGATTCGTATGCAGCGCCATTATTACTCGTGTTAGTCATATTTGGCACAAATTGAAATTGATTATTGGACGCATTTGAATTCTTAACAGTTATAACCAAGTAATTAAGAGTAGTTGTGTCAAGACTTAACCCTGCAGGAGATTTTAACTGTGCATTAGCATTATTTGTATTATAAGTCTGCACAATTTCCCCTCCATTTACAGAGTTATATGCGAAGTTGTTGCTTCCATTGTTAGCAGTCCACCCTTGAGCATCAGAAGCAAACGTATATTCTAGAACGGGTGATTGAGCCAAGAACGCGGTCGTAAAAAGTATACACATGTAGAACTATTTCATAAGGCATGATTTTAAACCACACAAGCCTATTTAAGGAATGTGTGGTCGGTTATTTGTTTAATCTAATAATTGGTTGGTATTAACTTCAGATAAAGGAATAGGCATTCGCATAACCTCATCTTCGCTTGTTGAAAATAAAACATCTCTATTTGAAGCATATTTTCTAAATGAATAAAACAGAGTGCTTTCAGCATTATTTATTGGGTTATTATTCCTAAGTATGGTATTATTCAAAAAATAGCTATACCCTCTTCTTCTGGCATGAAAACCATCATGACCTTCACCTAAAAGCTCAAATTTATACTCGTCCATTATTGCGTCTCTAAATGCGTCTTTACCTTGCGTCCATTCTGGTCGTGCATAGGTGCCATCAACACCCGCACGAGCCAAAACAGGATTCAAATAAGTCATTTCCTCTCCGTTTCCAAGTTCGTTTGAAATCTCAGCCAACATTAAAAGAAGTTCAGCATATCTAAGATCAACAATATTTTGTTGACCATATTGCGTCATACTTGTTCTGTCTTTTTCAGTAAACTTAAAATGATATGGTTGAGTAGCATTCATATTGTTATTCCCATTTGCTGAGGGGTACACTCTTGCCATAGCACTTGTATTGCCATATGCCTGATTGTATTCACTTATATACGTCCCAGGGTATCTCAAATCATAAATATCAACACTAGCTAAGCCATTTCCTGAGGATTTATTTCCGTAAACTGACAAATGATAGTCATGAAACGTACGTTTTACTCTAAACCATCCAAAGTGTTGATTTGCTTTTGTCCCTTTGTATCTCCATGGAGTAAAGTTTCGACCCATTTGAGAGTTTGCAGCATCTAAAGAAATTTGAAGTTCAAATATTGATTCCGAAGTATTCTCTCCATTGTATGGATTGAAAAGATCCGCAAAATTATTCAGAAGGCTGTATTGACCACTGTCATATACTTTTTTTGCCTCTGTGTATGCATTTGCCCAACACTCACTCTCTGTATATTCAGTAGCTTCCAATAAAGCAGGCGTTGTGGCCATCTTCATCCAAACTTTTGCAGCCATCATATTAGCAGCCCATTTTTTTGGATAACCTACATCTTGGTCTTCACCCTTCATATAAAGTGCTGCTTTGTCTAAATCCTCTAGTATTTGGACATAAACTGCTGATGATGATGATATTGCCTTATCTGTATTTTCAGCATCTGGCAACTCTAACCACAATGGAATGTCTCCCCATAACTCGGTCAACTTGAAATAAGACCAAGCTCTGACAAATAATGCACTTCCACCCACATCCTGAATAGTTGAGTTGTCATTTGGTAGTTCAACTGCACTAATGGCGCCATTAGCTCTAGAAATAGTTCTGTATAAGCCTTGCCATAAAAACTCAGCATCATTGTGATATCCAGGATTTAAAGCGTTTAATGAAACTTGATCTGTAGCAGTTGTTCTGCCCCCTTTTCCAGTTTGCATTAAGCCTCCATATAGATTTTCAACATAAAGCCTTCGTTCCTGGGTGTCATATGTAGTAATTGCCTGAAAAATTCCGTCTCGAGCACCAATAATACTTTGTGAATCTTGATAAATAGTATCATCTAAAAATGGAGGATTTTCCTCCAAATCACAACCAATAAAAATTAAGATACTTAGGATTAAAAAATGTTTTAAAGATTTCATATTTATAATTTTAAAATTCAATATTTAAGCCAACTATTATAGTTTGAACATTGGGGTTGTTGTTCCAGTCTGTTCCTTGAATCATACCGTCCCACAAGTATGCTGTTATTTCTGGATCGTAACCTGAGTATTTCGTCCAAGTAAACATATTAACACCAGTTAGAGTCAAACTTGCAGCATCGACAAAACTTAATGAATCTACATCAACATCATAGCTGAGTGATATATTTTTAAGTCTTAAAAAACTACCATCTTCAACAGCATTATCCATGAGTGCTACAAATCTGTCCGTTTGATAATCTAATCTTGGGTAGGTAGTGTCTGTATTTTCTGGCGTCCATCTATCATACCATGCATCACTCAATATGTTTCTAAAATTACCTTGAGCCATACCAAATCGATACAAATTAGCATTCACTATCTCATTTCCATACACCCCATTAAATAATAGGTTCAGAGAAAATCTTTTATAGTTCATGTTAATATTAAAACCATATGTAAAATCAGGATTTGGATTTCCTATTACAGTCATATCTCCTTGATCTACAACTCCATCTCCATTTAAATCCAACGCCTTAATATCTCCTGGTTGTGACATACTACCATTAACACTATATAATTCGTCACCTTCTTGAAACAGCCCATCAGTTTTCCATCCATAGAACAATGCAGATTCTTGTCCTTCTATAAATATATTCATGGCAGTTAAGGGAGCAGAGTTGCCTCTACTAACTCTATTACCGTTGTAATACCCAAGCTGCTTTAAAGTATATCCATCTCCGTCAGGCATTAAAATATCACTTGGAGGTAAACCTAAATTTTCAATTCTAGTTCTATTAAATGCTATATTTCCACCAAACGAAAGACTAAAATCTTTAGTGTTAACTGCTGAAACATCAATTAAAAATTCTACCCCTTTATTGCTCATTGAACCCCGATTTAAAATAAGTTGTTCAAATCCAGAGGAAGTAGGAATCGGTGCTTGCTGTAGTAAATCTTTGGTAGTTTTATCGTAAACATCTACACTACCTGAAATTTTACCATTAAGAATACCAAAATCAACTCCGAAGTTATATTGTTCAGTAGTTTCCCAAGTTAAGTTAGGGTTTGGAATATTGTTTAAAACTATAGGTACGACAGTACCACCGCTCGGAGATCCATATAATGTGGATGCTGCTCCATAATTAGCTAATGTGCCATAAGGGTTTATACCATGATTACCTATCTGACCCCAACCGGCTCTAACCTTTAAACTTGAAAATATATCCAAATCTTTAATAAATGGTTCTTCAAGGGCTCTCCATGCCAATGCAAATGATGGGAAAAAACCATATCTCTTACCCGGTGCAAATTTTGATACACCGTCATATCTAAAGCTGGATGTCAGTGTATATTTATTCATGAACGTATAGTTAAATCTTCCTAATACAGAAAATATTTGTTGGTCAGCTTTTGCAACAAAAAGTGGGGAACTAACGACTTGCCCTAAATAAGGTTGCGCAGGGCCCAATTGCTGTGTTATAAAATCTGAGACTGCATATGTTGTATTTTCAACATCTCGTACGTCATATGTTACCCCTGCTACTGCATTAAGCCTATGGTTTCTGTTAAATCTTTTGTTATATCTTAAAAGGTTATTGACCTGATAGGTGAGAGAATTGAGTGTCATTTTTTGATATAATCCACCCACATTACTTCCTTGCCAAGTTGAACTACCAAAAAATCGTTCTCTATTTTTAGTCCTTAAATTTCCACCTAATCTAAATTCATATTGAAGTCCAGGAATGTTAAAATCATATTGATATGCCAATGAAGCAAAAAATCTGTTTTCAGTTGTCTCATCAGAGAAATCTTCAATAAATGTTAAGGGATTTCCAACACCTAAATCATTATCATCAACAATTATATCTGGATCATTATTGACTAGAGGTCTAAAACCAACTATCTGCTGAATGAAGTTTCTATCACCTCCAATTTTATCACCCCCAGCAGAAAAATCAGAACTACTAACAAATGCTGTCATCCTTGCAGAAACTTTAGATTTTTCAGAAAGTCTATAATCTAAATTTAACCTTAGATCAGCAGTATTAAATGAAGATGTCTTTACTATTCCTTTTTGATCACTTAGGCCTGCTGAAATGTAATAATTCCCTTTGTCATTACCATCTGAAAATGAAACACCTATATTGTTGCTCACGCTTGTATTATAAATCTCATCTTGCCAGTTACGAATTGTTAAAGGCACATCATTTGGTGAACTTGAAACATTTCCAGCGGAGTCTAATCGATATGAAAATACCTGATCTCCTTGAATCAAAAATCTTGGATTATTGCCGGCTAATTCTTGTACTGCATTTTGATACTCAGCATAACCAACCCCATCAAGTACGTCGTAAGTTTTATAAATGGAACTTAAAGATACATTATTAAATATGTTGATTTTGCCCTTGTCACCATTGTTAACGCCACTTTTAGTTGTGATAAGAACTACTCCATTTGCTCCACGTGAACCATATATAGCGGTGGCAGATGCGTCTTTTAGCACTTCTATAC
>JAYPBW010000057.1:0-8315 GCA_038124405.1 Flavobacteriaceae bacterium
CAACTATTCCTTGATTATCGGTTTCAGAACGGATAATTCCAGCTGTTCCTTTGTAAACGCGCCATGTTTCGGCACGCCTGTGATGATACTGCCAAGACAAGCGAACGTCGGGTTCAACAATTAATATTTTTGGACTGAGCTTCCCACCAATACGAAGAGAGTCTACATCTAATCCTGAAAAAAAATGATTGGCAAAATCCTGAGCTTGTTCTTCATCAATTACAAGAAAACCACCCCAAGGCCGATTAAAATCATAAGACACTATTCGAAAACCAAGATCTTCAATTTCTGTTTTAATTTCTGTGAAATAACCCATGATTTATTTTTCAAATATAGAGTACTTAAATATATTGGGCTAATCATAAAGACATGGTTTCACATAAAAATTTTTAACTTGAAAGAAATTTTAACTACATGTTTCAGCTTTTATATGCGAAGCTTTTGGACGAAAAAACCAAAAAGCTCAGCGAAAAAATCATTATTAATATTGCCATTATTAGCTTTGTTTTACACTTAGCTGTAATTGCTTTAAACGACTTAAATCTGCTTGGGAAAACAATTTCAGGAGAATTATTTACAAATCCTATTTCGGCCATTTACACGCCATTTTCGTTTATTCTCATCTACGAGGTTTATCTGCTTATTTATTATCTACCCAAGTCAATGACAATCTATATTGGAAAACAATATGAAATCATTATGCTTATTGTTATTCGAAGACTTTACAAAGATTTGTCGAATATTTCACTCGAGGAAAATTGGTTTAAAAGCACCGAAAATCTACAATTTATCTATGATATTATAGCTACAATCATCCTTTTTATATTGATTCACTTATTTTATAAAATGAATAAATTTAGAGTGCGTAAGCTCTTAAAACTAACCGAAACAAAACCCGAGCTCATTAAGTTTATAAAATTCAAAAAGACACTAGCGGTACTCTTGGTGCCAACTTTTATGATTATTGCCTTTTTTAATGTTTTTGACTGGGCCATACATATTACTGAACTACAGTCTGGGCTAAAACAAGGCTTAGATATCAACGCTGTTTTCTTCGATGATTTCTTCACAGTGCTTATCTTAGTTGATGTGTTATTGGTTCTGTTTTCATTTGCACACACCGACAAATTTAACAAGGTTATTCGAAATTCAGGCTTTGTAATATCCACCATTTTAGTCAAACTATCATTCAGCGTAACGGGTCTTCAAAATGTGGTTTTGATTCTTTCTGCAGTAGCATTTGGAGTAGCCATTTTGTGGATTCACAAACTGTTTGAACAAAACAAACTACCTGCCAACTATTAAAAAACCTACACCGGGCAAGTTTTGCATAAACTCGAATAAAACAGGTTTGAGGCTACCTGAGTGTTCAAGGATCCGTAAAAACGGCTTGCTTTAGCACTCAAAACTCACCTCTTCTAATTAAATTAGCGTTGAGTTTATCAAAAAATATACCTGATGTAGGTAGGATTTTAATGTATTTTAAGAAGACATTTGATCTTCTAAATACTTTTTTAAATATACTATTTTTTTCTGTATCTCGGTCTGTTCTTTAGAAGATGAATCTGTTTCTTTGCTTGCTTGTACAGCTGCTTGCAAGGCGCACATAGCCAGCACATCTTGCTTGTCTTTTACCGCATAGTTTTTTTCAAAATGCTCTACCATAACGTTTATGCTTTTCGCTGCCTCACGTAAAATAGCCTCTTCACCTTGAGGAACACTTAACGGATATACTCTATCGGCTATAGAAAGTTTAATTTTTTGCATCAGTCTTCAATTTCTAATTGCGCTATACACGCATCAACTTCGCTTATCAAAGCGTCAATATGATGCATAGCGCGCTTTTTTGCAGCTGCATCACCCGAATTTATTCCTTGGGCAGACTTTAACGCCTCGTACTTTTCTTGCCACTCTCTTGAGGATTCATGCTTCTTTTCCAATTTAGCAGTTGTTTCATTCAAAGTCTGCTGTAGCTGCATATTGGCTTGCCTTAAGGATTTTAGTTTTTCAACCAACGTAAGTAACTGATCTTCTAGTTGTGATAAATGCTGTAGAGACGTAGTTTCCATTTGATTGAAATTCATATCAAATGTACCTAAGCTTTTACGTTTTTACAAAAATTCTGAAATAAGGTTTGTTTTATTATGGTGTACATTTGTTGTCATGAATTACTTAACCTTAGTTCTTACTTACCTGTGTGGCGCCTGGGCTGCTGCTCAATTTTATCAATCTCCTGTTGATATTCCCATTCAACTTTCAGGAACATTTGCTGAACTACGAGGCACTCACTTTCATGCTGGTATTGATATACGAACACAAGGCAAAGAAGGATTTCAACTAAGAGCGGTTGCTGATGGGTATGTGTCACGCATCAAAATTGAACAAGGCGGCTATGGAAAAGCGGTGTATATAAATCATCCCAATGGAACTACAAGCGTATATGCGCACTTACAGCGGTACAGCAACCTTATTGTGCCTTTTGTTCGAAAAAAACAATACGCCAAAAAAAGCTATACCATAGAGTTTTATCCTGAACCAAATGAAATTCTAATACAAAAAGGAGCTGTCATAGGCTATTCTGGAAATACGGGTTCTTCATTTGGGCCTCACCTGCACTTCGAGTTGCGTACTACCGCAAATCAAATCCCATTCAACCCGTTGCTTGACGGTATTAATATTCCCGATAAAAGACATCCTTTCATTCAAGAGGTATTCGCATATCCAATAGGGGGAGTTGCAAATCAGTCTGAAGAAAAAATTCAACTCATCATCCACCAACAAAACGACAGCACTTACGTAGCAGATACATTACATGGACTAGGCACAATTGGATTTGGATTACATCATTTTGATAGGCAAGACGGATCGTACAATAAAAATGGAACCTATAAGGTGTCAACCCAATTAAATGGAACTAAGTTGTTTGAGGTTTGTTTTGACACGCTCTCCTTTGATGATACTGCGCAAATGCATAAGCTCATTGATTATAAGCATTACATAGATACCAACAAAAAGGTTATGTTGCTTTTTGATGCTTTTGAGCAACCGGTGCCTTTTGTGGAGTTTCATAACAAAGGACTAATTACTGTGGAAGAAGGTGAAAATTATGTTTACAACATACAATTAAGCGATGTAGCTGGCAATAACACCTATCTAGTTATTCCAATTGTTGGAGTTAAGCAAGAAGTTTGGGTACCAAAAAAACCTCAAAACAAAGGAAAACTGATTCAAAGAAACAGAGACTATTTATTTGAACATGAATTAGCTGAAATATACGTTGAAGCGAAAACATTTAGCGTCCCTACATTTTTAGATATAACCTCACAAAAAGATACACTTATCTTGGAAAACCCGTACGCCTATTTCAACAAACCTTTAAAGTTAAGCTTTCGCAAAAAAGATACGATTATAGGTGCCTATCTTGCGCTAAAACGAGACAAAAAATGGGGTTTTGTAACAACAAAAAATTCAAAAGGCGGATTTAGTGCTAAAATAAAAAGCACAGGAAAGATTGCTATACTACACGACACAATTCCACCAACAATTACAGATCAAAAAAATATTAGTGACCGATGGATATCCTTAGAGAAAGATATCCGATTTACCATTCAGGATAAAGGCTCTGGAATAGATCGTTTTGAAGGCTATCTCAATGGAAAATGGGTGTTGTTTGAATATGAACAGAAAAAAAATGAATTAACATTTCGATTTAAAGACCCCATACTGCTATCGCGCGTAAAACACAATTTAAAGCTAATTGTTTGGGATAAAGTGGGGAACAACACTACATTTGAAACAATCTTTTACAGAAAAGAATGAGAAAAAATAGTATTGCATTTTTAATTTGGATGGTTTGTTCTGTTGGATTGATTGCCCAAAATGCTACTATTCAAGGAATTGTTACCAATATGAATAAAGAACCAATTCCGTTTGTCACGATAAGTACAAACCTGGAAATGGGCACTACAACGAACGAAAACGGATACTATAAACTTAGTGTTCCCACAAAAACATCAATTACCATAACATTTTCGCACATTGCCCACAAAAATGTAAGCGTTACCATTAATCCAAAACCGAATACCGTCAATGAGTTCCACCCAGTTATGAACACCAATACCGAGCAAATTGGAGAGGTAATCGTACAAGGAAATCGTTCTGAAATCGTTAAAGGAATTACGGTGCTTTCTCCTAAAGTTATCCGTAATATTACAGGTGCAAATGCTGGTGTAGAAAACCTTCTTTTAAGTTTACCAGGTGTAAATTCTAACAATGAGCTTAGCACCCAGTACGCTGTTAGAGGAGGTAATTATGATGAGAATTTGGTATATGTTAATGGAATTGAAGTGTATCGCCCTACACTCATTCGATCGGGACAGCAAGAAGGTTTAAGTTTTTTAAACCCTAATCTCATTGAAGAAGTGTCATTTAAAGCAGGTGGTTTTGAAGCCGCATATGGAGATAAAATTTCCTCCGTTTTGGATATTACCTACAAAACACCAACAACAACTCAAACTAGCATTGAAGCCAGCTTACTTGGAGCAAGTTTGAGTTATGCAACATCTTCTAATAACTGGTCTGCTGTGGCTGGTGTCCGATATAGAGATAATCAATTGCTGGTAAATCAAAAAGAAACAAGCGCGCAGTACAAACCCTCATTTGCTGATGCACAAACATTTATAACATTTCAGAAAAAAGACAATTGGAAACTCCAGTTTTTGGGTTCAATTTCTAGAAATGACTACAATTACGCTCCAAAAACACGTCAAACAAATTTTGGCACTGCATCTGAACCTCGAGCATTACAAGTGTACTATAATGGGCAAGAAAAGGACGTATATGAAACCTATTTAGGTGCTCTAAAAGCAACATACCTACCTAGCATCAACAACCATTACAGTTTGATTACATCGCTTTATCAAACAAAAGAACAGGAATATTTTGATATTCTTGCTCAATATCTTTTGGGCACACCCAACACTAATATTGGATCGGAAGATTTGGGTGAAATTTCTTTTGCCGAAGGAGTTGGAAGTCAACACACCCATGGCAGGAACGATTTTGATGCTCAAATTATAGCAGTTGATATTACCGGAAAACACCGAATACAAAAACATGAAATTCGTTGGGGACTACAAGTCAAGTCTGAAGATATTCGTGACCGCGTTGTAGAATGGGAAAAGATAGATTCTGCTGGGTTTTCCATACGTCCTCCCGCATTAATACAAAATAAAGACCAACCCTATGAACCATTTGAGGGGCCTCTCGTACTTTTTAATACCATACGTGCCTCACAACAAAGTACATTAAATAGAATTTCGGGCTATATTCAATGGAATAATCGCTTTTTAGCAGGAAATAGTGTGGCATGGTTAATGGCTGGAGTTCGTTTACACCACTGGGAATTAACAAATTTTGATGGCTCTGGAAGTACTTTTGTGAGTCCGCGTTTGCAGTTGAGCTTACAACCTGTTCGTAATCCCAATATAGTCTCAAGAATATCATTAGGAAACTATGCGCAAGCACCTTTCTATAAAGAGCTTCGAAATAGACAGGGGATGATAAACCCAAAGGTAAAGCCACAACAATCATTTCATATTGTGACAAGTCACGATCGTAAATTTTCTTTGTGGAATAGACCTTTTGTGTTTAGAGCAGCTGCCTACTTTAAATATATGTGGAATGTGAATCCCTACACTTTGGAAAATGTGCGAATTAGATATTTAGCAACTAATGATGCTAAAGCTAGGGTTTATGGTGTTGATATGCGGCTTAACGGTGAATTTGTTCCTGGAACAGAATCATGGATTAGTCTTGGGCTGCTAAAAGCTCAAGAAAATCAAAGTAACAGAGGAGAAATACCAAGACCAACAGATCAGCGTATAAAATTCGCGATGCTATTTCAAGACTATGTTCCTAGGCTACCATTCTTAAAAATGAACTTGAATTTGGTGTACAATACAGGATTACCTGGCGGATCGCCTAGCTATGCCGATAGTTATGATTATCAAAGTCGGCTGCGAGATTATAAACGCGCCGATATTGGTTTTTTGTATGTAATTAAAGATGACACCCGATTCAAAAACACATTTCGTGCTTTTGATGAACTCCAAGTTGGAGTTGAAATTTTCAACGTTTTTGACGTGCAAAATGCAATCACCAATACTTGGGTAAGAGACGTCTACACACAGCGCCAATTTGGTATTCCAAACTACATGACTCCACGCGTTTTTAACATTAAGTTAAACGCAAGATTTTAACTGTTCGCATACGCAGCTAAAACCGAAACTGCTTTGTCAACTTCTTCTTTGGTGTTGTGGATTGAAAATGAAAATCGAAGAGATGGGAACTTATTTTCCTCTTCAGAAAGCAATGCATTCAACACATGAGAACCCGTAGTACTTCCTGATTGACATGCACTTCCCTTTGAGCAACAAATACCTTGTAAATCTAAATGAAATGCCAATAGTTCGGCTTTTTTCTCATTGATAGGCAATCGGGCATTGATAATTGTATGTGTGCTATTTTCCAGGTCGTCACACATTCCATTAAACGTTGTCTCTGGGAGCGCATCTTTTAGTTGATGCAAAAAATATGTTTTTAAGACTTTTAATTGTTGTGTTGTTTCGTCCATAGACTCACAACACATACGCAATGCGGTCTCCATACCAACAATGTTATGAACTGACTCTGTCCCAGCTCGCAAACCACGTTCTTGAGATCCGCCTAAAAGTAATGGATTTAATCCAGCCTTTTTTCTAACATACATGAATCCTACACCCTTGGGCCCATGAAATTTATGAGCAGCGGCCACAGCAAAATCTATAGGCAGGTTTCCAAAATGAACGGGGAAATGTCCCACTGACTGCACCGTATCGGAATGAAAAAGTGCATTGTTGTCATGGCATAGTTTTCCAACTGCAGCCAAATCTAATATAGAACCCACCTCGTTGTTTACATGCATTAAACTTACAAGCTTCTTCTCTGGAATACTTTCCAATAACCACTGCAAGTCTTGCATATCAGGAAGTCCATTAGGAAGTACTTTTACCCAGTGAACATGGATAGTTTTTTTGGCTGCTAAGTATTGGAGTGGGTGTAAAACGGCATGATGCTCAATGGGAGAGCTAATAACATGTTGAATTCCCATATGGAAGGCACACTGCAAAATGGTATTATCCCCTTCTGTTCCACCAGACGTAAATATAATTTCTTGTGGCAAAGCACCTACCTGTTGAGCAATATATTTTCGAGCAGATTCAACTTTTGCTTTTGCAGCCCGCCCTGCAGCATGGGTAGATGAAGGATTTCCATAACACTCTTTCATGGTAAGGTGCATGGCATCAACAACCTCAGGTAAAATAGATGTGGTTGCGGCGTTATCAAAGTATATTTGCTTCATCTTATGCGTTGGGCTCAAATGGGCGCAACGTTTTTGTGATAATCGAAACGCAATCCAATAATTGTTCTTGATTCATAATCAGTGGAGGCGCAAATCTGATAATATTTCCATGTGTTGGCTTGGCCAGCAATCCATTTTCTTTAAGTGCCAAACAAATATTCCATGCGGTATCACTTTCGGGAGAATCGTTAATGACTATGGCATTTAACAATCCTTTTCCACGAACTAAGGTCACCACGTTGCTTGTTTTGATGTATTCATTCAAAGCTTCTCTAAAAAGATGTCCTAAATGCCTCGCATTTAGTGCTAGCTTTTCTTCTTTTACTACTTCCAGTGCTGCAGTTGCAACAGCAGCAGCTATGGGATTTCCTCCAAAAGTACTACCATGTTCGCCAGGTTGAATGACATTCATTACGTCGTTGTTTGCCAATACAGCTGAAACGGGGTAAACTCCTCCACTCAATGCTTTTCCCAAAATTAAAACGTCGGGGGCAGCAAATGTATTGGACTGACGCTTACAAGAGTTTTCGCAATCACAATTTCCACATACAGCAAGTAACGAGCCTGTTCTAGCAATTCCTGTTTGAATTTCATCGGCAATAAACAATACTTGGTATTCATTACAAAGTCGTTGCACATTACTTAAGTAATCTTCATGTGGAGTGAAAATTCCAGCTTCTCCCTGAATGGGCTCAACCAAAAAACCTACAATATTTTTATTTGATTTCATGGCTTCTTCAAGCGCTGCGATATCATTGTGTGGAATAGAAATAAATCCAGGGGTGTAGGGACCAAAGTCCTTTTTAGCTACTGTGTCGTCAGAAAAAGAGATTATTGTAGTCGTTCGGCCGTGAAAGTTACCATGACACACGATTATCTGGGCTTGTTCTTGAGGAATACCTTTCTTTTGAAC
>JAYPBW010000058.1:0-7931 GCA_038124405.1 Flavobacteriaceae bacterium
CGCGCCTGCTTTGGGAGCAGGAGGTCGCAGGTTCGAATCCTGCCACCCCGACAAATTTTTTCCCCACCATTATTTACGGGATGTGGCGCAGCCTGGTAGCGCACACGCATGGGGTGCGTGGGGTCGCAGGTTCAAATCCTGTCATCCCGACTTCTGATTACACTATAAACCACAAAAAACAGATTCCTTTTTCTGTGCTATCTTTACCAAAACATTATTGGTGATAATCGGATTTTGTGGTGGTACTGGTGCAGGAAAATCAACTTTGGTTAAGCACGCAGCATCTATTTTAGGCACCGACAATACGCTAATAATAGCACAAGACCACTACTATAAACACCTCCCTGAACTCACTTTTAAGCAACGTTGCAATATAAACTTTGATCATCCCGATGCAATAGACTTTGCATTAATGACATCTGATATTAAACAGCTCAAAAATGGAGGCACCATAAATCGGCCCGTTTATTCTTTTAGTGAGCATTTACGTAAAAGTGAAATTGTTAAGTGTCAACCTAAAAAATATATTTTAGTTGAGGGAATTTTAATCTTTACACACCAACCCTTATATGCCCTTTTTGATTATAAAGTGTATATTGATGCAGCTAAAGAAACTCGTGTTGAGCGTAGAATAAAACGCGACGTAAGTTTTAGGGGAAGATCTGTGGAAGAAGTACAGCAACGATTTAAAACAACGCTACACAGCATGCACAGTCAATTTATTGAAGTGAATAAAGATATGGCTGATGTAACGGTGGCGAATAACAACGATTTGGAAGGAGCAAAATCAAGGCTATCAATTTGGCTGAATACATTGACATGATGAAAAAACTACGTGACAATCCATGGTTTAAACTTGTAACAAACGTATATGCACTAATCGGCTTATTTTTTGTTTTGTGGATGGTATTTTTAGACACAAACTCCTTGCTTATATACTTGAATTTAGAACGTAAATTATCTGAGCTAGAGCGTCAAAAGGAAACCTTAATTCGAGACATTGAAGCAGATCGAAAAATATTATTGCAACTAAGCGACTCCATAGAACTAGAACGCTATGCACGTGAAAAATATTTAATGAAGAAAAAAAACGAAGATGTGTATTTGATTGAATATGCAGATAGTTTGAGATAAATTTTAATTAAAAAACATGAATCACTCAGGACAAATGCTGCGCGAAGATGCGCTAAAAGACAAAGTTATAGTGGTAACAGGAGGAGGAAGTGGACTAGGTAAATCCATGACTCGTTATTTTTTACAACTTGGTGCAAAAGTGGCCATTACTTCACGTAATCTCGAAAAACTTCAAGTTACTGCAACATCACTTTCTGATGAAACTGGAAACGTTTGTATCCCTGTAGCTTGTGACGTTCGCAATATTGAAGAAGTCGAAGCTATGCATAAACATGTAATCGAAACTCTTGGCAATGTTGATGTTTTGGTAAATAATGCAGCTGGGAATTTTATTGCGCCCACAGAACGTTTATCTTCAAATGCGTTTGATACTATTTTAGATATTGTTTTGAAAGGAACCAAAAACTGTACGCTTACTTTTGGAAAGCATTGGATTAAAACAAAGCAAAAAAACACCAGTGTACTAAACATAGTAACCACATATGCGTTTACAGGTTCAGGATATGTTGTGCCTTCTGCTTGTGCCAAAGCAGGTGTTCTAGCCATGACGCGTTCCTTGGCAGTAGAGTGGGCTAAATACGGCATGCGTTTTAATGCGGTAGCTCCTGGGCCGTTCCCAACCAAAGGGGCATGGGATAGGCTACTTCCTGCACCGATTAAGAAAAAATTTGACCCAAAAAAAAGAATTCCACTTGGTCGTGTTGGAGAACATCAAGAGTTAGCGAATTTAGCCGCTTATATGGTTTCTGATTTTGGTGCATATCTCAATGGAGAGGTTATTACGCTCGATGGCGGAGAATGGTTAAAAGGTGCCGGGCAGTTTAATAATCTAGAGCAAGTTTCAAAAACAATGTGGGATGTATTAGAACTCGCCATAAGAAAGAAAAAATAGTTAACAAATTTTTGATTCCTGTACAGCATATAAATAGTATTTTTACATTTCACAACTTACCATGGGAAAAATTATTGCTGTAGCGAATCAAAAAGGTGGTGTTGGAAAGACTACCACTTCGGTGAATCTTGCTGCTTCCTTAGGGGTATTAGAGAAAAAAATTCTTCTTATTGATGCTGATCCTCAAGCAAATGCCAGTTCTGGACTGGGTATCGAAGTAAATACTATTGAAAAAGGATCATACCAAGTACTTGAGCATACATATAAAGCAAAGGACGCTATTGTCGCCACTAGTGCACCTAACTTAGATTTAATCCCTGCACACATCGATTTAGTAGCTATAGAAATAGAATTAGTAGACAAGCCAAATAGAGAAACGATGCTAAGAGAGGCACTAGCACCTATCAAGAATGACTATGACTATATCTTTATTGATTGTGCGCCTTCTTTAGGACTTATCACGCTGAATGCCCTCACAGCAGCCGACTCTGTTATTATTCCTATTCAGTGTGAATATTTCGCTCTAGAGGGTTTGGGAAAATTATTGAACACCATTAAAAGTGTGCAAAAAATACATAATCCTTCACTTGGAATTGAAGGAATGTTGCTCACCATGTACGACTCTAGATTACGACTGTCGAATCAAGTAGTTGATGAAGTAAAAAAACATTTCAACACCATGGTGTTTAACACCATTATTCAACGTAATGTAAAGTTAAGCGAAGCACCAAGTTACGGAGAAAGTATCATTGACTATGACGCCTCTAGTAAAGGAGCATCTAGTTATTTAAAACTCGCACAGGAGTTTATTCATAAAAACAAATAATTATGGCAAAAGCAAAAAAACGTCAAGCCATGGGACGAGGTCTTTCTGCCCTACTCCCCACAGATGAAAATATAAATAAAGGCACTGTTGAAGGGCGTGTTTTAGAAATTCCACTGAATCAAATTCAAGCCAATCCGTTTCAGCCCAGAACACAGTTTAACCCTGAAACACTATCGGAACTTGCTTCTTCTATAGCGGAATTAGGTGTTATTCAGCCCATTACTGTACGTAAAATGGGAACTGATAGTTACCAGTTAGTTTCTGGGGAACGCCGTTTTAGAGCAGCTCAATCTATACCATTAAGCACCATTCCTGCATATGTACGAGTAGCTAATGACCAAGAATCATTGGAAATGGCATTGGTTGAAAACATTCAAAGAGATGACCTTGACCCCATTGAGATTGCTTTAAGTTATGAACGACTTATAAGTGAAGTAAAGCTTACTCAAGATCAACTTAGCAAGCGTGTGGGAAAAAAACGTTCTACCGTAACTAACTATTTAAGGCTTTTAAATTTAGACCCTATCATACAATCTGGGATTCGAGATGGATTTATTAGCATGGGTCATGGGCGTGCACTTTTAGCATTAGAAGAATCTAAAGAGCAACTAAACTTGTACAAAAAAATTGTTGCTACTGGAATGTCTGTTCGTGATACGGAACAAGCTGTAAAACCTAAAAACGCTACACAACAACCCAAAAAAGAAAATTTCACTACTTCACATATTGATACATTAAGTGAGTTTTTTGGGGCATCAGTGCAAACTGTGGTTGATAAAAAAGGGAGCGGAAAAATTGTTATTTCGTTTGGGTCTGAAAAAGAGTTTAAGACCATTCTTAAAAAAATTAAATAGTGTCGAGATTTTTCTTTCTTTTTCTGTTTTTCATGTACTGTAGTGTAGCTACGGCACAAAAGATTGTAGCAGATGAAATTGAAAAAAATGAAAACGAAGATCCACTACGTCCAGCAAAAGCGGCCTTTTATTCTGCAGTACTTCCTGGGCTTGGGCAAGTGTATAATAAAAGATATTGGAAGATACCCTTGGTTTATGGTGCAATTGGTGGTTCTATTTATGCATATGACAAAAACCAAAAGAATTATATCAGATACAGAGATGCGTATAAAAGACGCATGGCAGGTTTTAATGATGATGAGTTTCAAGGTCTTATTCCGAGCACAGACCGGTTGTTAGACGGTCAGGATTTTTACAAAAGGAATCGTGACAGGTCAATGCTTTTTTTATTAGGATTTTATTTTTTGAATATTTTAGATGCAAACATTGACGCGCATTTAAAACAATATAACGTAAACAGCGACCTAAGCTTTAAACCCTATTTTGATGTAGCGCCTACAGACGCTACACCTGTTGCAGGAATGCGTGTCGCCTTAACTTTTTGATATGAATATTGCTTTACTAGGATACGGACGTATGGGAAAAGCCATTGAAGCCATAGCCATAGCGCGTGGCCATACTATAGTGGCAAAAATTGACAAAGACAACCCAAACGAAGCTATAAACCATGCAGATGTTGCGATAAATTTTAGCGTGCCTGCTGCTGCAGTTCAAAATATTACATACGCTTTGCAAGAAGGTGTTCCTGTGGTGTGTGGAACTACAGGTTGGCTAGAAAGTAAAGAAGATATTGAGCGTTTGTGTACAGAAAATAGCGGTGCTTTTTTATATGCATCAAATTTTAGTTTAGGGGTGAATCTCTTTTTTGCTCTTAACGAAAAACTAGCCAAAATGATGGCAGAACATACGCAATACAAAGCTGCTATTGAAGAAATTCATCATACAGAAAAACTAGATGAGCCAAGCGGTACAGCAATCACCCTTGCCGAAGGCGTGTTACCGCACACAAATCAAGAATCTTGGAAACTCGCTAAAGATGCCACACCTAATCATCTTGCTATTGTGGCAAAGCGCGAACCACATGTGCCTGGAACACACACGGTAACCTATGGCTCTAAAACTGACACCATTTCAATTGAGCACATTGCGCACAACAGAGACGGTTTTGCCTTAGGTGCGGTTATAGCTGCAGAATGGATTATAGGTAAAAGTGGAGTCTATAGTATGCGCGACGTTTTAAATATAACCTAATCTTACACCAATTATGACTTTTTCACAGTGGATTATTTTCTTTTTAGCTTGCCAAGTATTTATTTTCATAAAACTTTGGAGGCTTTACAAAAAAGCAGGATTTTCTCCTTTTTTGGCTTTAGTACCCATTTACAACTCTGTTGTACTTCTTAAAATTATCAAACGGCCACAGTGGTGGGTGGTATTACTCTATATCCCAATTGTAAACTTATTAATGCTTCCTGTAGTGTGGGTAGAAACGGCTAGGAGTTTTGGTAAAACAAGTTTCGCCGATACATTTCTCGCATGGGGAAGTCTTGGATTATACGGCTTTTATCTCAACTATTTTACAGAGATAACCTATCGCCCAGAGCGCTCTTTGGAACCCAAAAGTGGATTTGGACGCTTTATAGGCTCAATCATATACGCTGTCGTTATTGCCACCTTGGTACATGCCTACTTTATGCAGCCTTTTATCATTCCAACGGGATCTTTAGAAAAGAGTTTGTTGGTGGGTGATTTCCTTTTGGTTAGCAAATTTCACTATGGCGCACGAACACCCCAAACAGTTGTTTCATTTCCAATGGTTCATGACACTATTCCTTTGATTAAAAAGCGTTCATACCTAAAAAAACCTCAACTACCCTACTCACGTTTCCCTGGTTTTCAAAAAATAAAACGCAACGATATCGTGGTGTTCAGTTGGCCGGCAGATACCGTTCGTCAATTCTTTAAAAAAGAAGCCCGCGTAGATAAACCGATTGATAAAAAGTCAAATTACGTAAAACGTTGTGTAGCATTACCTGGAGACACACTTTCTATTGTTGATGGTATTATTCATATTAATGGTGAAAAATATATTATGCCCGATCGAGCTAAACCACTGTATGAATATAATGCGTACAGTAGAAAAGGAATTTCTGCACGAAAACTAAAAGACCTTGGCTTTGATGACCTAACACGTTCTTTTGTAATCAGCAATATTAATCAGTATATGTTCAATGCACTCAGACCTTATTTAATTTATGTTTCAAATAATGATCCTGAGAATTTTGTGGTAATAACTGGAGCAAGAGGGCTTCCCATAGATGTTGTTCGAAAACAACGCATTCAAGCTAAGGAGTTGCTAGAAACTGAGAAGAGTTTATTCCTAACCCTTAAAGAAGCAAATGAGGTTGCTAAAGTTATTACTTTGGACAGCCTTAAAAGAAAAATAAAAACTACCAAAACGTACAATGAAGATTACTTTCCAAATAATGTACGCTATAATTGGAATGAAGACCAACTTGGGCCTCTTGTAATTCCTCAAAAAGGAGCTACAGTTGAGCTTACGCAAAAAAGTTTCCCTTTGTATAAAAAAATTATACAAGATTATGAACACAATGCTGCCTCAAACAATAATGGTGATATAAAGATTAATGGAAGGGTGGCCACTTCTTATACCTTCAAACAAGATTATTATTGGATGATGGGAGACAATAGACATCGATCTGAAGATAGTAGATATTGGGGTTTTGTACCACAAGACCATATTGTAGGCAAACCCGTATTTGTTTGGATGAGTATTGAAGGTTTAATGGACGGATTTCGAAATTGGCGTATTCGCTGGGATCGAGTATTTACTACTGTTGGTGGAGACGGAGAACCCGTTTCGTATAGATGGTATTTTGTTGCTTTCATTGCCCTATGGCAAGGAATTGGATGGTACCGAAGAAAAACGAAAAAACATTAATGGAGTCTGTTTTAGCTCCATTAACATATGGCGGATCTCTAACGCTTTGGGCATACATGGCGCAAGCAACACAAGTTGTGTTAGAACAACACGACCATTACCAAAAACAAACCCAACGTAATAGACTTTACATTCATGGTGCCAATGGGAAATTGATGCTTTCAATTCCTATAAAGCACTTAGGACAAAAAGGGCATCAACCCTATCGAGAGGTTTGTATAGACAATAGTTTTAATTGGCAAGGTCAGCACTGGAAGTCACTTCAAGCTGCATATCGTTCATCACCGTATTTTGAGTTTTACGAAGATGATTTGGCGTTTTTATACAAGAAAAAATTTGAAGCCTTATATAAGTTTAACGCTTCGTTCTTTGATGTTTTGCGAAATCTTATTGGAATATCTGCTCGTATTTCTCACACTAAAACCTATGAAAAAATTTCTTCTAACAAGGATATTCGTATTCTACAAGAAGTGAAGAAAGAAACACCACATGTTGAACTGTGTTACAATCAAGTGTTTCAAGAAAAAAATGGTTTTATTCCTGATTTATGTGTGCTTGACATCCTCTTTAATACAGGCCCTCAAACACTAGAATTCTTGAAAAAATGTCAATTATCAAAAAAATTGTAATTTCAAGATACTAAATCGCACATCATGAAAGAACCTAAAGTAATTGGGATAGGAGGAGTTTTTTTCAAAGCTCAATCTCCCGATAAATTAAAAGATTGGTATGCCCAATATCTGGGTTTGATACTAAATCCATATGGGGCAACGTTTGAAATGCGGCACCATAAAAATCCTAAAAAAGCAAAGTACATTCATTGGTCTGTATTCCCAAATGACACGGATTATTTTAATCCATCAAAAAAAGCATTTATGATAAATTATCGGGTTCAAGAAATTGAGAAACTTGTTAATAAATTAAGAACTGTTGGGGTTACTGTTATAGATGAAATAACAACCTATCCGTATGGAAAATTTGTTCATATTTTAGATATTGAAGGCAACGCCGTTGAGTTATGGGAACCCAAAGAAGCTTTTTTTGATACCCTAGAGGTGCCAACAAATAAATAAAAAAGCAGGCCATAAGCCGGATTCTGTCGTGCCCTATCATTAATCTAGACGTTACATTACTATAACGCTCAATCCGCCTACCCTCCAACTTGGGCGCGCTACCCTTAACGTTGGTTTACATGGCGTTTCACCGCATAGAGTTTACCTGATTTCACTACAGCCGAACTGTACTTGCTTTCTGTTGCACTTG
>JAYPBW010000059.1:0-1416 GCA_038124405.1 Flavobacteriaceae bacterium
TTGTATCCTTTTCTAGGTATTTGAATACGTTTTCCGTTAGTCAACACCAAGGTGTAATTTGTGTTTTTTAAAATAGAGGAAATCGCTGTAACACAAACCAAGCAAGTTCTGCTTCCACGAAAAAAGGTATCTTTTACTAAAAGTTTTTTTCCATGTCAAAAACACCTTGATTGACCAACAAAAACTCTCCTTAAGCATGATGCTTTAGTACAACTTCACACTTTTAAACACCCTTATGCGTTTCAACACACAAGACATCTTCAAGAGAAATAAAGTCGATTATTTTTCTGTCTGAAATTGCAACACGTTGGTGTTTAACACCTGATAAAGCATCATATTGTGTGATAACTGAGGCATCGAAAACTTGCTTGCCTTCACTATTATTCAATTTTTTTTCAATCTTGTCAATGGTGGCAATAAGGTCTTGAATTTCAAGAGGTTTTAGTATGTAGTCTACAACTTGATAACGTATGGCTCGAAGTGCAAATTCGTCATGGGCAGTACACATTACTACTTGCATGTCTTCATGACCTACCTCATCTAAAATATCAAAACCACTTCCTTCATCAAGTACAATGTCTAAAAAAAATATATCTGGTTTCTTGCTGGTTAGATACCCAACAGCACTAGATTTTTTAGTAAATGAAGCATCAACTTTAATATTTGGACAATACTTCTCTAGGTAATACGAGAAAAGTGCGATATTGCGTGCTTCATCATCAACTATTACGGCAGATAGCAAAACAATTTAGTTTTTAATTATGCCAATAATATAACAAATTTTTGAATGTTTTTAACAATTGTTAAAATGTTAATATTTGAATAATTTTAAATATTTCGTCTAATGAAGCATATATCGAGTATTCAAAATAATCTTATAAGAGAGGTAGTAGCACTACAGTCAAAAGCAAAAACTAGAAAAGAAAAAGGGCTTTTTATAGTTGAAGGACAAAGGGAATTACAGTTGGCTTTGCATGGCGGATTTGAAGCCAAAACTATTTTTTGGTGCGCTGAAATATTTAGAACAGGTGAATTTGAAAAATGGCAATCAAAATTTGATGAGAAAACAGAGTATGTTCGAGTATCGCACGAGGTATATCAAAAAATAGGAATGCGAGAAAATACAGAAGGCGTAGTTGGTGTTCTTCTACAAAAAAATAAAGATGTAACAGACTGGGCTCCCAAAAATAAAAACCCCTTAATTATAGTACTAGAATCTATTGAAAAACCAGGAAATTTAGGAGCTGTTTTAAGAACAGCAGATGCTGTAAAAGTAGATGCTGTACTTGTAACTAAGCAACATACAGATTTATATAATCCTAATGTTATTCGTTCGAGTGTTGGTGGTTTTTTCAATGTACCCATTTTTATCTGTGATAATCAGCAAGCGTATGATTTTTTAAATAATCGCGCTAT
>JAYPBW010000059.1:1426-2430 GCA_038124405.1 Flavobacteriaceae bacterium
CTGCTTCACTTCAGAAAAGCACTTTCTACACCCTAAAAGACTATACAAAACCTACAGCATTTATTATGGGCAGCGAAGCAAATGGATTGAGCACATTCTGGTATCAAAAAGGAGTTTCTTCTGTGAAAATACCCATGCTTGGTCAAGTAGATTCATTAAATGTTTCGGTGGCAACAGCCATTTTAGCTTACGAGGCAATTCGTCAAAGGAAAAGCTAATTTTTGTATCTTTAACAGATGACAACGAAAGAAATAAACGAAAATGCCATTATTGCGCAGGAATACAAAAACTTGCTTCGCAATACCTATTTATCGTTGTCTGCCGACGATAAAAAATTAATTCGTCTTGCTTTCGAAACAGCGGTTGATGCACACAAAGATCAACGTCGAAAAAGTGGTGAGCCCTACATCATGCATCCCATTGCCGTGGCGCAAATTGTTGCCGATCAAATTGGACTTGGTGCTACTTCAATTGCTGCCGCTTTACTCCACGACGTAGTGGAAGACACCTCTTTAACACTAGACGATATAGAACTTATGTTTGGTGAGAGTGTAGCAAAAATTGTGGATGGCTTAACAAAAATTTCTAAACTCAGCAAAGACAAACGGGTTTCTGTACAAGCAGAAAATTTCAAAAAAATGTTGCTAACCATGAACGATGACGTTCGTGTAATCCTTATCAAAATTGCCGATCGCTTACACAACATGATGACACTTGAGGCTATGCCCGAGGAAAAACAAGTACGCATTGCTTCAGAAACACTTTACATCTATGCGCCTCTAGCACATAGAATTGGAATGTACAACATCAAAACACAATTAGAAGATTTGGCGTTGAAGTATACTGAGCCTGAGGTATATGCCGATATCGAGGAAAAAATTAAGGATAGTCAAGAAGAACGTTTAGACTACATTAAAGATTTCACAGAAAAACTTCAAGCTCACCTTACCAAAGAACGCATTCGGTTTAGAACTGAAGGGCGCTTCAAAAGTATTTTTTCGATT
>JAYPBW010000059.1:2440-7773 GCA_038124405.1 Flavobacteriaceae bacterium
AAGGAAAATGCAACTAAAAAGCAAACGATTTGAGGAAGTTTTTGATCGTTTTGCTGTTCGTATAATTTATAAATCTACTCCTAAGCAAGAAAAGTTTTTAGCATGGAAAATTTATTCTATTGTTACAGACTACTTTCAACCTAATCCAACTCGTTTAAGAGATTGGATTTCCTCTCCAAAATCTACAGGGTATGAGGCATTACACATCACCATTGTTGGACCTGAAAGAAAATGGATTGAAGTACAAATTCGATCGGAACGTATGCACGAAATTGCCGAAAAAGGGTATGCCGCTCATTTTAAATATAAACATGGAAAACAAGATGAGGGTGGCATGGAGCTTTGGCTCAATAGGTTACGTGAAGTACTCGAATCTCAAGATGCTGATGCGGTTGATTTTGTGAAAGAATTTAAACTCAACCTTTATGCAAGCGAAATATTCGTATTTACCCCAAATGGAGATTTAAAATCACTTCCAAAAGGAGCAACTCCTATTGATTTTGCTTTTTCTATTCACAGTGAAGTTGGGGAAAAAACACGAGGTGCACGTGTAAATGGTAAAATTGTCCCGTTAAACTTTGAACTTAGTAGCGGAGATCAAGTTGAAATCATCACCTCAGAGTCTGCTAAGCCAAATGCGAGTTGGTTAGACTTTGTCATTACGTCAAAAGCCCGATCTGCGATTCGAACTTCTCTCCGAACTGAAGAACGAGAAATTGCTTTAGAAGGAAAAGAGCTTTTAAGAAGGAAACTGCGTCAAATGCGATTTAAATTTAATGATCGTATTATAAACGCAATGGTCTCTTATTTTAAACTTAAAACAAGTTTAGACCTGTACTACAGAATTGGCATTGGAACGATTGACAATAAAATGCTCAAAAAGTTTGCTGCTGAAGAGAACAACCGTTTTTTACAATTTTTCAAGCGCAGACCCTCAGATAGACCTAAGAAAAATGAACTTGACAAGGGTCAGATATCCTCATTCTACGATATGTTGGTTTTTGGCAAAAACCAAGAAACCCTCAATTACACACTAAGCCCCTGTTGTAACCCGATTGCTGGCGATGAAGTGTTTGGTTTTGTTTCTATAAATGACGGAATAAAAGTTCACAAAAACGAGTGTCCTAATGCCATCAGTCTGCATTCTAATTACGGATACCGTATTATGAGTGCAAAATGGGTAGATTCTTCAAAAGGATTTTTTACAGGAAGTATCCGACTCTCTGGAATTGACCGCTTAGGGCTTGTTAATGAAGTGACAAACTTAATTTCAAACGCACACAACGTTGATATCACACAAATACATTTTGACACTGAAAATGGAACATTTACGGGGGAAATAAAACTACACGTGCGTCATGCCTCAACCCTATACGTACTTATCAATAAACTAGAAAAAGTTTCTGGTATTGATAAAGTAGTACGTGATTAACTTTGGTTGCTTATCTTTGTTTTTTGCTTTATCTAAATGGAAAACGAATTTGAAATAGTAAAGAATGTTTTTGTTCAATTTTTGGACTCCAACAGGCATAGAAAAACTCCTGAGCGCTTTGCTATTTTAGAAGAAATATATCTAAGCGACGAGCATTTTGATATCGAATCGTTGTACATAAAGATGAAGAACAAAAATTATCGTGTAAGTCGTGCTACACTATACAACACCATTGAGCTTTTATTAGCCTGTGGGTTGGTGCGAAAACATCAATTTGGAATGCAGCATGCTCAATATGAGAAATCATATTTTGACAAACAACACGATCACGTAATTCTAACCGACACTGGTGAAGTAAAAGAGTTTTGCGATCCTAGAATTCAAGCTATAAAAAAAACCATTGAAGAGGTTTTTGATATTGATATTCACGCACACTCCTTGTATTTTTACGGCACCAAAAAAAACACTAAATAACAACCATCCATGGCCATTGACTTACTTCTAGGCTTACAGTGGGGCGACGAAGGAAAGGGCAAAATTGTTGACGTGCTAACTAAAAAGTACGACATCATCGCGCGTTTTCAAGGCGGACCCAATGCAGGACATACACTTGAATTTGAAGGAATTAAACACGTTTTACACACTATACCCTCGGGAATATTTCATCCTAAGGCTATCAATTTGGTTGGAAATGGAGTAGTAATTGATCCTGTTATTTTTAGGCAAGAGCTTGAAAACCTAACTCCTTTTGAAATAAATGTAAGAGACTCCCTTTTGGTTTCACGAAAAGCACATCTTATTTTACCTACGCATCGTTTGTTAGATGCGGCATCTGAAACGGCAAAAGGAAAAGCAAAAATTGGATCTACATTAAAAGGAATTGGACCAACATACATGGACAAAACAGGTCGTAACGGCATACGTGTTGGTGACATTGAACTTCCCAATTGGAAAGAACGCTATACATCACTACGTGACAAACACCTTACCATGATTGAAAACATGCACGTTTCTATAGAGTTTTCAATTGATGAATTGGAACGAGATTTTTTTGAGGCAGTTGATTATTTAAAAGATGCCGTTTCGTTTGTGGATAGTGAAGAATATTTACGTGTTGCCCAACAAAAAGGTCAGCATATACTGGCAGAAGGTGCTCAAGGTTCTTTGCTCGATATCGATTTTGGCACATATCCCTTTGTAACTTCATCGAACACTACGGCTGCGGGCGCTTGCACAGGTCTTGGAATTGCTCCCAACAGAATAGGTGAGGTTTTTGGTATTTTTAAAGCATACACCACGCGTGTGGGAAGTGGTCCTTTTCCAACCGAATTATTTGATGAGACTGGAGAAACTATGGGTCGCGTTGGCCATGAATTTGGTGCTACAACAGGAAGAGCACGGCGTTGTGGATGGCTTGATTTAGTAGCCTTAAAATATGCTGTTGAAGTTAATGGCGTTACCCAACTCATGATGATGAAAGGCGATGTCCTTTCTGGGTTTGAAGAATTGAAAGTGTGCACAGCCTATAAATACAGAGGTGAAACCATACAACATTTACCCTATTCACTAAATGAAGATGAAGTTACGCCACAATACACCACTTTAGCTGGATGGAAAGAGGATTTAACAACTATGCGAAGTGAAAGTGAATTGCCTAAAACTTTTAATGACTACGTGGCATTTATTGAAGAATACGTTCAAACACCCATTCGCATCGTTTCGGTTGGCCCAGATAGAAGTCAAACTATATTCTGTTCCTCTTAATAGTTTGTGATGAAAGCGGTTTTTAATTCTTGGGTTTTTTTGCTTTTATCTGTTGGATTATGGGCACAAAATCAAGAAATTGAAATACGCAGCGCAGGTTCATTTCAATTAGACGAAGAACAATTTCCAGGAGCTAATATTCTTGAAAAAAGCGATACCCAACAGGTGCACTTAGTGCATCAAGGTATGGACGTTTGGTCCGACAAAGCTTTTTTTTACAAACAAGAAAACAGATTCAATGCCATTGGTAATGTTCGTGTTCAACAAGGGGACAGTCTTCGACTGACCAGCAAAATGGTAGATTATGATGGGAATGTTAAACTTGCCGTAGCCAAAGAAAATGTAGTGCTAGACAACAAAGAAATGTTGCTAAAAACAGATACACTCTATTTTGACAGAGTTGCTGATAAAGCCTATTATCCTCATGAGGGAACCGTTTATGATAGCTTGACAACTATTAAAAGTAAACGAGGAACTTATATTTCCGCTAGTAAAAAATATCAATTTGAAAATCATGTACTAATAACGAATCCCGATTTTAGGGTAATTTCTGAAAGACTTGATTTTTACACAGAAAGTAAACATGCCTTCTTTTATGGAAAAACCACAATAATTGGAGAAGATTATGTAGTGCGTTGCAAACAAGGATTTTACGACACGCAACATAAATTGGGTTATTTTAAAAAAGAAGCTTCAATAGACTATAACAATAGAAACATTATTGGTGATAGTATTTACTTCAATGATGCTCAAAAATATGCTTCTGCTACTCAAAACATTCGCATCACAGACACCCTAAATAATTCAATTATAACAGGTAATTTCGGCCAAGTATTTAAGGCTGCTGACTCTGCTATGGTAACACACAGGGCGGTTGCAATAAATTTAGTTGAGCAAGACTCATTATTTATTCATGCAGATACATTAGTAGCAACAGGTCCTCCAGAAGAACGCATTTTGCGTGGTTTCCACGATGCACGTATTTTCAAAAAAGATCTTAGTGGCAAAACAGACTCTATACACTTTAATCAAAAAGTGGGGCGTGCTAAACTAATCCGAAGACCTCTTAAAGAAAAAGAGTTGCAGTTTTTGACTCCACAAGAAATTGCAGACAGAAATCCAATCTTATGGTCTAGTAACAGCCAAATGACTGGAGATGAAATACACTTGACCATAGACATGGAAAATGAAGTATTGGATTCACTTTTAATATACAATAACGCTTTTGTTGTGGAGCAAGACAGTTTGGATACTTCAAATTTCAACCAAATTAAAGGACTACAACTAAAAGGTAAGTTTGACGGGCGAACTCTTAAAGTTGTAGACGTCATTCAAAATACCGAAATGGTGTATTATTTATATGACGACGAAACCCTTGATTTAGTGGGTATTGACAAAGCTATTTGTAGCGCTTTACGTTTAACATTTGAAGAAAATGCTATTGAAAAAGTGACTTTTTTCACAGATCCTGATGGCGTGGTGTATCCGCCTGCAGAATTACCTGCCAATGCGCGTCAATTACTAGGTTTCACATGGCGTGAAGATGAGCGCATAAAATCAAAGGAAGATTTATTTCACGGTGTAGATTTAAAACAATTCTCTATGCAGATAGTTCCAACATTATCAGAAACTAAATTACAAAGTATAGACTAGGAAATATGCAACCTCTAGCATCATTATTCAAGAAATACCAAGCGCAAACTACCCCGCAGCCTATGGGATTGGAAATTACACGTGCCAAGGGATGCTATTTGTATGATAAAAACAATACGAGATATTTGGATTTAGTAGCTGGAGTTTCGGCGTGCAGTTTGGGGCACAGACATCCAAAAGTGATTCGTGCCATAAAAAAACAGTTACGCAAATACCTCCATGTTATGGTGTACGGAGAATTTATACAACAAGAACCTGTTCTGCTAACAAAACTATTAGCAGATTCGATACCCGATCCGCTAGACACTACATACCTTACTAATTCTGGGACAGAAGCTATTGAAGGAGCTTTAAAATTAGCAAAACGTGTAACAGGTCGATCAGAAATTGTAGCGGCACATAATGCATATCACGGTAACACCATGGGAGCTATGAGTGTTATGGGATACGAAGAACGAAAGAGTGCTTATAGACCATTGATACC
>JAYPBW010000060.1:0-2475 GCA_038124405.1 Flavobacteriaceae bacterium
ACCCTGCCAATGTTGAGGTCAAGGACTGTATGATCTTTTTATCATCTCCTCATGTCCCCAATCCACATTATGTACGACACGCTTGGAGTGATGTTGCTACAGGAGCAATTTATAACAGTGCTAACATACCAATATCGACATTTCACCTAACATTAAAGTAAACGTTTATCAATATAATTTTAACTAATGATCCAAAAGGCATCGTGCTGAGAAAACAGCTTCTTGCAACTGACAAAATATTTTATTTAGCTGTCTTTGGGGTGCTACTTATTACAGTACTATTTTATGCACTATTTTGGTAAAACTTAAAATTTCACTTGAAATACCACGATACTTAAAATTGTTAGAAGCCCAAAGGCAATTGTTTGTTCAGGATTAATATCAGCGGTTCGATATTTCCAGAAAAATTTCAATTTCAAAATAAAAAAGTTCGAACCGCTGATATTAACCCTATTTTACACAAAATTGCCCATTTTACCAGAGTAAATAAAGAAAATAAAAAAAGGGACAAATCTCAAAAACAAGATTTGTCCCGGTGTGTAGCGGGAGCAGGACTCGAACCTGCGACCTTCGGGTTATGAGCCCGACGAGCTACCTACTGCTCTATCCCGCGATGTGGACGGCAAATTTACAAAATTTCTCTGATTGGGCAAAGTACTTTTCCTAATCCCTACCTTTGCCACATGCATAAAGCAGGATTTGTAAATATTATTGGAAGTCCAAATGTTGGGAAGTCAACCCTAACCAATGCCATTTTGGGACAAAAGCTAGCGATTACTACTGCCAAAGCGCAAACCACGCGCCACAGAATATTAGGCATGCTTAATACAGATGACGTACAACTTATTCTCTCGGATACACCAGGAATTATAAATCCTTCATACAAACTACAAGAGAGCATGATGGATGCGGTGCAAACGGTATTTGACGATGCAGATGTGCTTATATACATGGTTGAAATTGGAGAGAAAAAAGGTAAAAGTGCCGATGTCATTTCCCGATTGGCAAAAACGAATAAGCCTGTCATTCTTGTGATCAATAAAATTGATATTGGAAATCAAAAGCTTTTGGAAGCAACTATTGAAGCCTGGCAAACACAATTGCCAAACGCTAAGATTTGGAGTATTTCTGCACTAGAAAAATTTCAAATAGAGCCTTTAGTAAAGTACATTATCGAGTTACTTCCAAACCATCCTCCTTATTTTCCCAAAGACCAACTAAGTGATAGGTCGGAGCGATTTATTGTGAATGAAGTTATCCGTGAAAAAATTTTAGTGCTATATGAAAAGGAAATCCCTTACGCAGTTGAAGTAGAAACAGAATCATTTCAATTAGAAGAAGAAAAAATCAAAATCAGATCTTTAATTTATGTAGAACGCAGTTCTCAAAAAGGCATTCTTATAGGGCATAAAGGACAAGCGTTAAAAAAAGTTGGAACGCTAGCGCGTAAAGAGTTAGAACAGTTTTTTAATAAGAAAATATTCCTAGAGCTTTTCGTTAAGGTGAATAAAGATTGGCGCTCAAACTCAAATGCGCTAAAACGTTTTGGGTATTGAGCTCAGACTAAGTTACCTTTGTAACAATTATCATGAGAAACCTTGTAGCTATTGTAGGCAGACCGAATGTGGGAAAGTCCACGTTGTTTAACCGATTGGTCCAACGTAGAGAGGCTATTGTAGACCCAACTAGCGGTGTTACTCGCGATAGACACTATGGAAAGTCCGACTGGAATGGACATGAATTTACACTAATTGATACTGGAGGATATGTCGTTGGGGGCGATGATGCTTACGAAAAAGAAATTGATCAACAGGTTGAAATTGCCATTGCTGAAGCAGACGCCATCCTTTTTTTAGTTGATGTAGAAACAGGAGCCAATACCATGGACGAAGAGGTTGCTAAACTTCTTCGTAAATCTGCTAAACCTGTCTTTTTGGTAGTAAACAAGGTAGATAACGCTTTACGTGTTGCAGCAACTGTAGAGTTTTATTCTCTTGGCATGGACAATCTGTATCATATTTCTGCTATGAATGGTGGAGGTACTGGAGAATTGTTAGATGCGTTGGTAGATTCACTTCCAGAAAAACAAACAGTCTTACGCGAAGATCTCCCGAGATTTGCTGTGGTAGGAAGACCCAATGCTGGAAAATCATCCTTCGTTAATGCATTAATCGGAGAGCCTAGAAATATTGTAAAAGACGAAGCGGGCACCACAAGAGATAGTATTGACACGGTATATAATAGATTTGGATTTGAATTTTGTCTAGTAGATACTGCAGGAATACGACGAAAAACAAAAGTAAAAGCAAATATTGAGTTTTACTCTGTTATGCGGGCATTACGAACCATTGAATATTCAGATGTATGTATGCTTGTGTATGATGCCACACGTGGTTTTGACACTCAGGTAAAAAATATATTTTGGCTAGCTGCTCGAAATCACAAAGGAGTAGTAATTTTGGTGAATAAATGGGA
>JAYPBW010000060.1:2485-7684 GCA_038124405.1 Flavobacteriaceae bacterium
CCACAAAGCAAGTAGAGGAACAAATTCGCTCTGAAATTGCACCTTTTGTTGACGTGCCTATCATTTTTATTTCTTCATTAACTAAGCAACGTGTATTTAAGGCTATAGAAACGGCGGTTGACATATTTAAAAGGCGATCACAGCGTATTCCTACGCGAAAACTGAACGACTATATATTGCCTGTAATTGAAAAAAACCCTCCTCCAGCGTTGAAAGGGAAATATGTAAAAATCAAATTTGCGACGCAGTTGCATTCTGCTCATCCTCAATTTGCCTTTTTTTGTAACCTTCCTCAATATGTGAAAGACCCATACAAAAGGTTTTTGGAAAATAAACTTCGCTCCGAGTATGATTTTAACGGAGTAACTATGGATATATTTATTCGTAAAAAGTAATTACAACTCTGCTTTTATTCGAAGTAACTCTTGACGTATTTTTTGCAGTTTCTTCAATACATCTAGGCTTGCTTTATTTCCTTTTTTTAACTGCTTTTTAGCCCCTTCAAGCGTAAACCCTTTCTCTTTTACTAAGGTATAAATCAAGTCAAATTTTTCAATGTCTTTTGCAGAGAACTTACGAGTACCGCTTTGCGTTTTCTTTGGATTTATAATTTGGAATTCTTTTTCCCAAAAACGTATCAATGACGGCTTTACGCCAAATGCTTGGGCTACTTCGCCAATGTTGTAGTACAACTTTTCGGGTAATTGATGGCGCATTAGTCAAGCGATTGATTTTCGCGGTTTGCAGCTTCTAACATTGCCTCAAATTCTTCAGGGTTCAAGTCACCTGAATAGAAATTAATAGGATTTACTGCAACCCCATCTTTAATTACTTCATAGTGTAAATGAGGTGCTTGAGAACGCCCGGTATTTCCTACATAACCGATGATATCACCACGGTTTACACGCTGTCCTCGTTTTACATTATACTTGCTCAAATGTGCATAAAGCGTTACGTAGCCAAATCCATGATCTATACGGATATGTTTTCCATACCCCGATGACCGATTATCTGCTCGTTTTACAACTCCATCACTAGTAGCATAAATGGGTGTGCCACGGGGTGCGGTAAAATCCATCCCTTTGTGGCGACGTCTTGCTTTTGTAAACGGATCGGTGCGCCAACCAAAACCAGAAGCCATTCGTGTCAGATTTTCATTAGTAACAGGTTGGATAGAAGGAATAGCGGCTAGAAGCTTTTCTTTGTCTAATGCCAGTCGCTGTACTTCGTCAAATGACTTTGACTGCACAACCATTTGTTTAGATAAAACGTCAAGCCTTTTGGTAGTGCTTATAATCAAGTCTGAGTTGGCAAATCCTTCTAAATTATTATACCTGTTGGCACCACCGAATCCTGCTTTTCGAACATCATCAGAAATTGGATTTGTTTCAAAAACTACTCTGTAGATTTGATTGTCACGTTCTTGTAAATGATCAAGTACCTCTTCTACTTGAGCCATTTTGCGCTGCAATTGTTCGTAGTTAATCTTGTAGTTGTCAAGTTCCCTGGCTTGTGAGATTTCTGTGGGTGTGCTTAATAAAGGCGTAGAAAGTAAAAACAATAAAAGCCCCACACCAAACAAAGCTGATGCTGCGAGAAATGCCAAAACATTGCGGACTTTTTTTCGGCGTTTTACCTCAATTTTTCTATACGACAGGCTCTCCTGATCGTAATAATACTTAACCTTTGCCATTCAGTAAAATGTGCTATTTTTACTCCGTCAAAAAGAGTATTGAACAAAGATACATAATTCAAGCTAACCTTTAATCGGTTTCATGAAAGCACAACTAATCCGAGCACAATTTTTAGACTTTTTTTCTGCGAAAAAACACAAAGTCGTTCCTTCTGCGCCTATGGTAATGAAAGACGATCCAACCTTACTGTTTACCAATGCAGGAATGAACCAGTTTAAAGAATATTTCTTGGGAAATAAAAAGGCTAAGGATACCCGTGTGGCAGATACTCAAAAGTGTTTGCGTGTTTCTGGAAAGCATAACGACCTGGAGGAAGTAGGGAAAGACCCCTACCACCATACCATGTTCGAAATGTTAGGAAATTGGAGTTTTGGCGACTACTTCAAAAAAGAAGCCATTGCTTATGCTTGGGAATTTTTGACTGAAGTTATGAATATTGCCCAAGACGATTTGTATGTAACCGTTTTTGAAGGAGACACTACAGAAGGATTAGCTACCGATAATGAAGCTATTGAATTCTGGAAAGCACATATTGCCCCTGAACGAATTTTAATGGGCTCTAAAAAAGATAATTTTTGGGAAATGGGCGATCAAGGACCATGCGGACCTTGTTCAGAAATACATGTAGATATTAGAAGTGCCGAAGAAAAAGCAAAAGTTTCTGGCGCTCAACTCGTGAATCAAGATCATCCTCAAGTAGTTGAAGTTTGGAATTTGGTTTTTATTGAATTCAACAGAAAAGCAAATGGTTCTTTGGAGAAACTACCACAACAACATGTAGATACTGGAATGGGATTTGAGCGCCTTTGTATGGTGGTACAAGGTGTACAATCCAACTACGATACGGATGTATTTACACCTATTATTAGAGAAATAGAAACTCGAACCGCTACTGCCTATGGCAAAGAAGAAGAAACCGATATTGCTATTCGTGTGATTGCCGATCACCTCAGAGCAGTATCCTTTTCTATTGCAGATGGCCAGCTTCCTTCCAACAATGGGGCAGGCTATGTGATTCGTCGTATTTTACGTCGTGCCATCCGCTATGGATATACATTTTTAGACCAAAAAGATCCGTTTATTTTTGCATTGGTCGACACACTTATAGGCCAAATGGGTGATGCGTTCCCGGAGCTTAAAGAACAGCAAAATTTGATTCAAAATGTTATCAAAGAAGAAGAGCAATCGTTTCTAAAAACCTTAGCTCAAGGATTGGTAATGTTGCAACAACTTATTTCTGTAAACAACGGAAAAGAGCTATCGGGTGCGAAAGCGTTTGAGCTTTACGACACATTTGGCTTTCCTGTTGACTTAACAGCGCTTATCCTTTCTGAACAGGGTATGACTCTTAACGAAACAGATTTTAATTCCGAAATGGAACGTCAAAAAGCACGATCGCGCGCTGCCGCACAAGTAGAAACAGATGACTGGATTGAACTCAGAAATGATGATGAGCAAGAATTTGTAGGCTATGACACACTACAAACGCCTGTGCGAATCGTACGTTACCGAAAAGTAACGACCAAAAATGACACTTCTTTTCAGTTGGTATTTAATTTGACACCTTTTTATGCAGAGGGTGGAGGACAAGTTGGAGACAAGGGATATTTGGAAGCCCCAAATGGTAACGTAACTTATATTACTGATACCAAACGTGAAAACAATTTGATTGTTCATGTAGCCAACCAACTTCCATCCGATTTGAACGCTACGTTTACAGCAGTGGTTGATGCCCAGAAACGCGCAGCAACCGCTAGTAATCATACAGCAACCCATTTGTTACACCAAGCCCTTTGCGTTGTTTTGGGTGATCATGTGGCTCAAAAAGGATCAATGGTTCGATCTGGTTATTTGCGCTTTGATTTTTCCCATTTTGCCAAGCTCTCTCAAGATGAACTCACCGCAGTTGAAGCCTTTGTAAATGCACGTATTCAGGAACAAATAGCACTTGAAGAACATCGAAATGTACCTTTCCAACAAGCTATAGACAGTGGCGCTATGGCATTGTTTGGTGAAAAATATGGCGACACCGTTCGTACTATTCGTTTCGGTGAATCGGTCGAATTATGTGGAGGAACTCACGCTGCAAATACCTCAGAATTATGGCACTTTACCATCACTGGTGAGTCAGCTGTTGCATCGGGAATTCGTCGAATAGAAGCAGTAACTGCTCATGAAGCAAAAGCACTTGTATATCATCAGGCGGCATTGGTTGATGAACTGAAAAAACAGCTAAAAAATCCAAAAAATTTGGTACAATCTGTACAAGCATTACAAGACGAAAACACCAAATTGCGTAAAGAATTAGAGCAGTTAAACAAACAATTGGTACAACAATTAATTTTATCTTTGGAAGATAGTATTTCTACTAAAAATGAAATTTCATATTTGTTTAGAGAGGTAAGCTTAGATGCTGCGGGCATGAAAGACACCCTGTTTAAGCTAGGTCAAAAACGTGACAACTTAGTTGTCGTTTTAGCAAGTCGAAAAAACAATACACCCATCTTGTCTTGCTACGTGTCTAAGCAACTTGCAGAAAAAGGAAAACTTCAAGCCAATACTATTATCAAAGAAATAGGGCAACATATACAAGGTGGCGGAGGCGGCCAACCATTTTTTGCTACAGCTGGTGGCAAGAATCCTAACGGAATTCAAAATGCCTTGGAAGCAGCTAAAAAATGGGTATTAAGCTAATTGCTAGTTTTTTCGGGTGGATAAGCACTTAAAATTTCAGCCACAAAACTATTTATTCGTTCTTCTCGCTCTTGTGGAGTACCCTCACTAAGCGTACCAGTTCCTTTGCCTTGCCAAATTAGTTTTTTACTCGACGCATCGATAATATCAATGTAAAGAATGCCACTAGTGGAAGTGTTTACATTGTAGGGTTGATTAATTCCCCAGCCCCATCCCCAGCCTGGGAAAGGACCATAAAAAGGATCTCCCCAACCAAGAAAGCTATTGCTTACGCGAACATTTTTTTCTGCTTTGGTATGAAAACTCACCAAAACTTCTGGAGTTTCAGAAGCGATAAAACCCTTAGCTGCTAATGTACTTTCAAGTGCGCGCAACACACGGCGTTTGTCTAAATCTGAGATTTCAACCTTATCAAATCCAGGTTTAAAAAAAGCGTAAGTTCTATAAGAATCGAAATTAACATCAGTGTCATAATCGCTAGTAACCCGGATGGATATACAGGACGTTGTAAGTAGTACGAGTGCAAAAAAAATACATGTTCTCATAATTTTATTTTTCTAAAATTAATCAAAAAACATGCCGAAAAACAATGCCAAGATGTATTACAAACCGTTTTTGTTTTCTCAGCATTTAAACTGTTATTTTTGGGTGTGGATTTTCCTAAAGCGTTGAATCAAAAAGTATCCTTAGATGTATTCTCTAAGTATGATATTTCGGTACATATCAAGCGTGAAGACTTGGTGTTTCCAATGGCGTCGGGGAACAAATGGCGAAAACTTAAATATAATCTGAAATCGTTCAAGAATTCGGA
>JAYPBW010000061.1:0-1789 GCA_038124405.1 Flavobacteriaceae bacterium
AACCGCCAGTAACGTCAATTACCTTATCTTTTAAATCTAAATCCATATCAAAGATTGTATATTAATTGTGCATTTTTTCGCAGTATTTTCTCTTTAGTTTTCTCATCGTGTTGTTCTAGGAAATCCATAATTATGGCGAGTACCTTACTATAGTCCGCTGCCAGTAAGCAAACAGGCCAGTCGGAACCAAACAGTAAACGATTTGGTCCAAAAGTAGAAAACACATGATCTAAAAATGGCGTGAAGCTATCGTCTGAAAAAACAAAGTTTTCGGCTTCTGTAACCATACCTGAAATTTTACAACTCACATTTTCAAACTCGGATATGGCAGCTATATTTTCCTTCCATTCGTTTTCTATTGGAGCCGAAATAGTTGGTTTGGCAATGTGATCCAAAACAAATTGTTGTTTCGGAAATTTTTCAACCATTTGAATGGCTGCAGGTAGTTGATGCGGAAAAATAAGTATATCAAAAGTTAGCTTATGCTTCCCAAGTTTGCTGATACCATTTTGAACATCCTCGCGAAGTAAATAGTCTTCTTTTTCGGCTTGTACAATATGACGTACCCCTTTGAACAAGGGATCGCCAGCAAAATGCGCCAGTCGGCTTTCTACTTGTTCATCTGTCAAATCTACCCAGCCTATTACTCCTTTGATGAATGGGTTTTGCCTTGCGCATTCTAACAAGAAGTTTGTTTCTTCTTCTGACTGGTCCGCTTGAACTGCGATACATCCACCAACACCATTTTTTTCAAGGATAGGTTCTAAATCTTTTGGTAGAAAATCTTTACGAATAACCTCCATAGAGTCATTTATCCAATCATCTCTGACCGGATTATACTTCCAAAAATGTTGATGGCTATCTATAATCATTTATATGCAATACAAGTTTGTTTTGAAACGCCCAAACCTTCAATGCCTAATTCAACCACATCACCCTCTTTTAAATATCGAGGCGGGGTAAGCCCCAATCCGACGCCGAAGGGTGTTCCAGTAGAAATAATATCTCCAGGAAGTAAGGTCATGAATTGACTTATATAGCTCACAACATGTTGGATATTAAAGATAAAGTCAGACGTGTTGCTATTTTGCATTTCCTCACCATTGAGTTTCAACCAAAGATTTAGGTTATTAGGGTCACCAATTTCATCTGGTGTAGCAATAAAAGGACCAATGGGCGCAAAGGAATCACAGCTTTTTCCTTTTACCCATTGACCGGAACGTTCTAGTTGAAAGGCACGTTCACTAACATCATTATGCAGTACATAACCTGCAACGTGGTTTAATGCATCTGCTTCTGATACATATGATGCCTTCTTACCAATCACCACAGCCAATTCTACCTCCCAATCTGTCTTTTCACTGTTTTTTGGAATGATAATGGGATCATTTGGACCAACAATAGCCGAACTTGCCTTAAAGAACAGTACGGGTTCCTCTGGAATATCCATACCACTTTCAGCAGCATGCTTGGCATAGTTAAGTCCAACACAAACTATTTTGGACGGTCGGGATAAAGGCGGTCCAAGTCGAACATCGTCCCCTACTTTTGGACAGTTCTCTTGGTTATTATCCAGCCATAATCTTAGTTTGTCTATGCCGTTAGATCCAAAAAATGCTTCGTCGTAATCTTGCACAAACGCAGAAACATCGAGCCTTGTGCCATCTACTAGTAATACACCTGGTTTTTCTTCGTTGATTTTTCCAAATCGGATAAGTTTCATATTGTATTTATTTTGAGTTTAATGTTATATATCCCCCATCAATGCCATAGTTAGAACCTGTAATAA
>JAYPBW010000061.1:1799-5045 GCA_038124405.1 Flavobacteriaceae bacterium
AATGCTAGATCAGCAACTTCTTGGGATTTTCCCATTCGACCTATAGGCTGGGTTTTTGAAAGTTTTTCAAACATTTCCGTTTCATTTCCAGGATAGTTTTTCTTAATAAATCCATCTACAAAAGGAGTGTGAACACGAGCTGGAGATATACAGTTACAACGGATGTTGTGGTCAATATAATCCTTTGCAATAGAATAGGTCATAGTAAGTACAGCACCTTTGCTCATGGAGTAGGCAAATCTGTCGGAAATGCCTACAGTTGACGCAATGGATGCCATATTTAAAACAACACCACCACCACTATCCTTCATAATTGGGATGCATGCCTTTGCACAATTGTAAACGCCTTTGATGTTGATTTCGTAAAGTTTATCTAAGTCTTCCTCTGCGCAATCTTCAATGTTTCCCACGTGGGCTATGCCAGCATTATTTATTAAAATATCTATTGAAGACGATAGAGCAATTTGATTGACAGTGTCGTTAACACTATTGAAATCAGCGACATTGCACTTAAATCCTTTCGCAATAAAACCAGCTTTTTTAATTTCTGAAACTGTTTTATTTGTGGCTTCCATATTCAAATCTAAAATGTGTACGTGGGCACCACTCGCGGCAAATGTTGTGGCAATGGCACTTCCAATACCGCTACCTCCGCCAGTGAGGACAACTCCTTTGTTTTTTAGAGAAAATTTTGTTTTCATGTGTATGTGTTACAGTGATAATCCTCTTTTCCATGGAATAAAATCGTTTTGACCCAATCTCCGTGCGTTTACTTCAAGCTCGCCACTTGCTACCTTTATAATGTATGATAAAAGTGCTTCGCCACAGCTTTTGACGGTTTCCGAACCATCGATAATACCTCCTGCATTAAAATCAATGATGTCATTCATTTTGTTGAAAACAGCAGTATTTGATGATATTTTTATAACGGGTACAGCAGGGTTACCTGTAGGCGTTCCCAACCCTGTTGTAAACAAAATAATGTTTGCTCCTGAGCCAGCAAGACCGGTTGTAGATTCAACATCATTTCCAGGCGTACATAAAAGGTTTAAACCAGGCTTTGTAAGCTGTTCCGTATAGTCTAAAACATCAACTATTGGTGAGGTTCCTCCTTTTTTTGCAGCACCCGCCGATTTGATGGCGTCTGTTATAAGTCCATCTTTAATATTTCCTGGTGAAGGATTCGCATAAAAGCCAGCCCCTAGTGCAGTAGCCTTATCGTTGTACGCTTTCATGATCTGTGCAAATTTTTGCGCTTTATCTACATCTACACAGCGGTTTATAAGCTCTTGTTCAACTCCGTTTAGTTCGGGGAATTCAGAAAGGATGGCTGCACCACCCAAACCAACAACCAAATCAGAAACATAACCCAAAGTTGGATTGGCAGAAATTCCAGAAAAGCCATCCGAACCGCCACATTCTAAGCCAATGCTAAGCTTACTCAGCGGAGCTGGTTCTCTTGATGTTTTATTAGCTTCAACAAGCCCAACAAATGTTTTTTTGACAGCCTCGGATATAAATGCTGTCTCTGAACTGCTTTGTTGTTGCTCTAAAAAATACACGGGCTTTTTTGAGTCTGGAGCTATGTATTTTAGCCGACGTTCAAGTATGTCCATTTGTGCATGTTGGCATCCTAAACTCAAAATGGTTGCTCCCGCTACATTGGGATTGTTAATGTATCCTGCAAGTAAATTACAAAGCGTTACCGCATCAGAAGTTGAACCACCACAACCACCTTCGTGTGTAAGAAAATGTATACCATCAACATTTGGAAAGATTCGGTTCTTCACCTTATGCCCATTCTTACTAATAAGGTCTACTTCTAACAATTCCTCTTCGGAAGCACCTGAATTAAACTTGTCTATTAGTAGAGAAATATCAAAACTTTGTTTCGATTGGTTTTCATATCCCAGCCCTTTTAACATGGTTACTTTAAGGGTTTCTATGTTCCTGTTTTGACAAAACACCAAAGGAATTACAAGCCAGTTGTTTTCTGTTCCAACACGACCATCATCACGCTGATAGCCCAGAAAATGTTTCTTTAAAAAAGGGGTAAGGTTTGGTGGAGTCCAGTTATTATTGATGTTTTTTTTGGGAACCACATATGGTTCTGTTTCGTGAATAATATTCTGCCTTGTTATTACTTCGCCTTTGTGAATTTTATTATTTGCCTTGCCAACAATCACTCCATACATATAAACTTCTTCGCCAATAGCAATGTTACGAATGGCAAACTTATGCTTCGCTTTTACGTCAGACACTAGTGCAAAAGAAACTCCGTCCAACTCAACAATATCCCCTTTAGATAAATTTGTCAATGCGACTATTATATTATCTGTAGAGTGAATTCTTAATATTTTATTTGGAAACATTAGTTTTTTCTTATTCAATTTCAAGATAATAAACTATATTAATATCATTTAATTTGAAAAACATATGCAACTTAAAAAAGAACATTTAAACTATTTTTTGGGATATTTTAAGATAACCTTTTTTGGTTCGTTAAATAAAATCTGTTTTTTTTTAATTTAAAATTTTTTTTACTTAAAAAATTAGATCTACTAAAAGTTTGGTATACAGACTAACCCACATTTCATGAAGTTGCTGTTTTTTCTACCCAAAATTTCCGTCAAGAATTAAATTGAGTTCTTTTATAAAGTTCGAACTCCCGTAAGTTTGGGTCACGAATAAATCAATAAAAAGTTGAAACCAAGCAAGCTCAAAATAAAGAGCTTGCTTTTTTATTTTGAGTGATGCTGAAGTTTCTTTTGTTGATTTTCAAAGCGGAGCTTTGGAGGATCACAGCGTAATCCTTGCCTTTTGTTTGTGTGATTTTCAAAGTGGAGCTTTGTCAAGATCACGAAGTAATCCTGATTTAAAATTAAAACAACGCTTGCTTATGTTTTTAAATGGAATTAAAACTAAAAAGCTACTCGCTATTCTTTTTTTAGCTTCTTACCTTCTTTGACTATAATAATGGTTGCCTTAGATCCTGTAGATAAATTCCAGTTATTAATGGTAATGGGATAGCCTAAATCATCAAACATTCGCAGCTCAGCGGTATTGGGATACAAAGAGCCTTGATTTAGCGCTTGAAATTGTATTTTATTAAATCCCTCTTGAAGAGGTAGCTTTAAAGCAAAAAAATCGTTTTTGAGTATAATTTCAGAGATAACTTCTTCATCGTTTACATAAATCCGAACACGGTCTCCATCTTCTTGGCCGAAATCACGAATAAGAATTTGG
>JAYPBW010000061.1:5055-7645 GCA_038124405.1 Flavobacteriaceae bacterium
CACCTAAATACACATCTCCCAAATAGGTGTCTTTAGAAATGGAACCTTCCTTTTTGAGGTTTTTTAAATACTTCGCACCGGGATCAATAAAGGTTTCCTTTTCTGTCATAGAGCGATTATTTGCCTTGGGCTTATTCAAAAAGGAGTAATCTTCATTGTTTTTTTCAGGATTAAGTAAGCCGTAATTTGATTTAGGTTTTTCAAGCAATGGGAATGAACCACTCCCCTTTTGCTCTTGCGCAAAAAGACTGCCACAAAACAGCAATGCTATAAAGGTTACTTTTTTAATCGTAGAATCACAGCTCCAGCTACAAAACATATTCCTGAGTTTACCAAAATCAATGCTAAAGTACCGACCAAAAACCATGCCTCGCCTATACTCTTGGCAATAATAGCTTCTCCAAGTACGCTTAGCCCAGCTCCTATAAGTAGTAGACCTCCTACAGAATACAACCACCAACGGAGATTATCGCGAAAAGTATTTTTTTGCTTTTCCATATGAAAGAACTCCTAAAACTGCCACAAAAGCAATACTATAATACACAAAATTTGGAGTAATAACTTTATCTCCACTTGCATATGAATGCAAGCCTGTCAAATAAAAATTCACGCCAAAGTATGTCATCATGATACTTGCAAACGCTATCACTGATGCTAAACTGTATATCCATTTTCCACGAAGACCTGGAACTAAACGCATATGCAATACAAATGCATACACCAAAATACTTATCAGTGCCCAAGTTTCTTTGGGATCCCAACCCCAATAACGCCCCCAGCTTTCATTTGCCCATTGTCCACCAAGAAAATTCCCGATCGTAAGCATAATTAACCCAACAGTAACTGCTAATTCATTAACAACTGTTAGTTCTGCAATATGCAAACGCATTTTGGTTGCTGATTTTTTGGTCGTAACAAGCATTAGAAACATGGAAATAATACCCAATATCATAGCTAAAGCAAAAGGACCATAGCTACCAACAATAACTGCCACATGAATCATCAACCAATAGCTATCTAAAACGGGAACGAGGTTTGCAATTTCTGGATCCATCCAATTCCAATGCGCAATCATTAAAACCATAGAGGCAACAAATGCAGTAGCGGCAATGGTAAGGTTTGATTTTCGACCAAAAGCCAGCCCCATACCCATGGTTGCCCAAGCTACGTAAATCATAGATTCGTAAGCGTCGCTCCAAGGCGCATGACCGGAAATATACCATCGAGCAGCCAAGCCAGCAGTATGCAGAACAAATAGAATACTAATAAATCCTATCAATAAATGAATTACCCCTCTAAGGGCACGGACATCAAACAACATTTGAGCAATCAGCACAAAAAACAATAAAGTTCCGGCATACATATACCAACTAAATAGCTTTTTGAAAACATCATATCTGTTATACAAAACCTCAGCCTCTATTTGCTTTTCAGATGGCATGACATGTGCGCCATATTTTTTTTGATATCCTTTTAGACTTTCTAATAACTGGTCGGCTTGGGTATAATTTTGTGTTGACTTACCTTGACGCAGTGAAGCAAAATAAAGTGGGATTACATTGTTTACATAAAGTGAATCTACACCTTGCAGTGGAGTTTCAGACACTTCTGGAAGTGAAATCCATCGATTGCTTGCATCATTGGGAACTGGAAAAACACGAAGAACCTTTCCTTCTAAAGCTGAAAACAACAAGTTCACCTTACGGTCTGTTTCAATAAAATCTTTTTGAAATTGGTTTGGTGTTGCAGATTTGTAGGCGCTTTCTAGCATGGGTGCCAACTTGTAATTCCCCGAAGAATCGAAAAAATTGGCAAAAGCAGCGTATTTCGCTTTTTTATCAACTCCAATCAAAGACCTAAGGCTATCATTTCCACGCTTTAAATACACAAAAGGAACTTGATACCACAGTAGCGGATTTTGAGTAATGGACAATAAAATCTGATTGGCGTCAAGAGATTTGTAATGGTCAGATTTACTTACTTTCCGAACCAGCTCTGATGCAAAAGTATTTGCAGGTTTCATACGTCCGCCTGCATCTTGAATAATAAGAGAACCAAACTTAGCCGCTTCTTTAGCGTCAAAAGCGTCGGCTTGAAGTAACGAATCCGTTTTGATAATTGAAGTGTTGTGTTGATGCTCTTGGGCTAAAGCTCCACTACAACTAAAAATAAACACCAAGCCCAATGCTGCTTTTTTTAATCGAATATCTTCCAACATGGAAGCCAATTTCTTAAACCTAGTTTTTCCAAAAAACATCAATCCCATTAATCCGATGTACAGTAAAAAATATCCTGCATAGGTAACTCCTGTTCCTAAGGCATCATGATTAACAGATAAAACCGTGCCTTTTTCATCGGGGTCAAAAGAAGCCTGGAAAAATCGATATCCACTGTGGTTTAGAATATGATTCATGAAAATGTCATAATCAAAAGTAGGATCATCTAAAACGGTAACCTTACTCATAAAACTACTATAGCTTTTTTCTGTACCTGGATATTTTTCAGCGATGAAGTCGTTTAAACGAAGTGAAAACGGAAGATTATATTCTTTAGAACCATAGGTAACCCAAAATTCAAATCCACCTACTTC
>JAYPBW010000062.1:0-7521 GCA_038124405.1 Flavobacteriaceae bacterium
GCATTAAGCGAAGCACCACCTATTAAACCTCCGTCTACATCTGGGTTAGCAAAAATATCCTTAGCGTTAGATGGTTTTACACTTCCACCATAGAGAATAGAAACTTGTTGCGCCAATGCATCATTGTATTGTTGGGCCAAAACAGTTCTAATATGCGCATGCATTTCTTGAGCTTGCTCTGGAGAAGCGGTTTCACCAGTTCCAATAGCCCAAACAGGTTCATAAGCTAAAATAATTTGACTCCATTGACTTTCGTTAAGATGAAACAACCCATTTTGCAACTGACTAGAAACTACATCAAAATGACTTCCCGATTTACGTTCATCAAGTTCTTCACCAAAGCAAAAAATAACCTCAAGCCCGTTATCCAAGGCAGCATTTACTTTTTCTGCTAATAGTGCGTCGGTTTCGTGAAAGTATGCCCTTCGTTCCGAGTGTCCAAGTATCACACTTTTTACGCCAATTGAAGTAAGCATGGATGCCGAAATTTCACCTGTAAAAGCTCCAGAAGTTGCTTGATGCATGTTTTGCGCAGCTACAGCTATAGCACTGCCGGAAGTTTGTTGTACAGCAGCAGCTAAATGAACAGCTGGAGTAGCTATGGCTACCTTAACGGATGAGGATAAGGTTTGTGATTTTAAAGCATTTATTAAATCGGTACTTTGAGTAGCATCTAGATTCATTTTCCAGTTTCCAGCTACAATTTGATTTCTCATTAATCTTATTTTGATGGGTTATTTAAGTGGATCAGTGCAAACAAAGCATAATTTATCATGTCCTGGTAGTTTGCTTCTAAACCTTCGCTAACAAGGGTTTTTCCTTGGTTATTTTCAATTTGTTTTACACGTAGTAATTTTTGCAAAATCAAGTCGGTTAGTGAACTAACACGCATATCGCGCCATGCTTCACCATAATCATGATTTTTACGTTCCATAAGACCTTGGGTATAAGATGCGTGTTTGGTATAATACTCCATAACCTCTTCATTACTCAAATCTGGCTGATCGGCTACTCCGAGTTCCAATTGAATGAGTGCCATTATGGAGTAGTTAACAATTCCTATAAACTCTGCTTCTTCACCCTCATCAACTTTTTTCTCATTTAGTTGTTGCAAGGTTCTGATGCGTTGTGCTTTAATAAAAATTTGATCTGTTAATGAGGTAGGTCTAAGAATACGCCAAGCACAACCATAGTCGGTCATTTTATTTTCAAATAATGCTTTACATTTATTTGCTTCTTCCAGATATTGTGCTGTAGTATGCGACACCTGATTTGTTTTGTTGTAAATTTCGCTCAAAAATGAAGATGATTTATTTTTTTACCAACATTTTTAAGTGCTATTTATGAACATCACCTGTAACGGTACACTAATCGACCTCAGTTCTCCCAAAATTATGGGTATTTTAAATGTTACTCCAAATTCATTTTATGATGGTGGAGCTTTTGAAAACATCGACGAAGTATTAAAACAAACCGAAAAAATGCTTTCTGATGGGGCAACTTTTATAGACGTTGGAGGTGCAAGTTCTAAACCTGGTGTTGCAGAAGTTTCTTTAGAGGAAGAGCTAAAAAGAGTAATTCCTGTAATTGAAAAAATAGCTGAAAAATTTCCTGATGCGTTTATTTCAATTGACACCTACCGCAGTGCAGTAGCTGCCGAAGCAGTAGCTGCAGGAGCGCATATTGTAAATGACATTTCTGCGGGAAACTTAGACAATAAAATGATTCGTTCCGTAGGAGCATTAGGAGTACCTTACATTGCCATGCACATGCAAGGAACTCCGCAAACCATGCAACAAAATCCCAATTACGAAAATGTCTTAGTTCAAGTTCGTCACTTTTTCTCTGAGAAAATTGCTGAGGCCTATACCGCGGGTATCTCAGATATAATTTTAGATCCTGGATTTGGATTTGGAAAAACATTAGAACATAATTTCACACTACTGAATAACCTCGACTCATTACGCATTGAGGGTATTCCATTGTTAGCGGGTGTATCTAGAAAGTCTATGATTACCAAAACACTAGAGATTGACACAGAAAGCGCTTTAAACGGTACAACTGTTTTAAACACCATTGCCATACAAAAAGGAGCAAATATTCTTCGAGTTCATGATGTTTATGAAGCGCGTCAGGTACTTCAGTTATCGGAAGCTTTACAATTTGATATGCAATAAATCCGTAATTTTATACAATGTTTGACTTTCTGGATTTCAATCTGCTCGACTTACTGGATATCATTTTAGTAGCACTCCTGCTTTACTATGCTTATAGACTAGTTCGAGGCACTGCTGCCATAAACATTTTTGTTGGCATCGTTATCCTTTATCTCATTTGGAAGATTACAGATGCGCTTAACATGGAATTGTTAAGCAATATTTTAGGTGGTTTTATGAGTGTTGGTGTGTTTGCGCTAATTGTTGTATTTCAGCAAGAAATACGAAGGTTACTTCTTATGCTCGGGTCTTCTAATTTAGCTAATCGCAAACTTTTAAATCGTTATTTAAAAATATTTAGTGCCAACCAAAATCCTGTTGAAACGGAGCTAAATATTGATGTTTTGATTCAAAGTTGTTCTTCGCTAAAAAAGCAAAAAACCGGTGCTCTTTTGGTGTTGGAACGCAATAGTAATTTAGACTTCCTAAAACCCTCAGGAATTCAAGTAAATATGGAAATTTCCGTGCCAGCAATTGAAAGTGTTTTTCATAAAAATGCGCCGCTTCATGACGGCGCAGTTATTATTGAGAATAACAATATTACTGCTGCTAGAGTTGTACTTCCCGTTTCTGAAAACAAATCGATACCCAAACGGTTTGGACTAAGACACAGAGCTGCAGTTGGCATTACGGAAAAAACAGACGCCGTGGTATTGGTTGTTTCTGAAGAAACAGGAACAATTAGCTATTTCAAAAATGGAGAGCGTATACCCTTTAATTCCTACAAAGAACTTAACGAAATGCTCACTAAAGACATGGACTAAACTCCTTGAACGGGGTTCAGAAATTGTACTTCATACAAGTTTTTGTAATACCCGCCCTCAATAGCTAATAGTTCATTATGAGTTCCTTCTTCTACAATAGTCCCTTTGTCTAAAACAATGATTTTATCAGCTTGTTGTACTGTAGCAAGTCTGTGAGCAATTACTAACGATGTTTTTCCTTTTGTAACTTCTTCTGTTGCTCGTTGAATTAGCTTTTCTGCATGGGTATCTATAGAAGATGTGGCTTCATCGAGAATCAAAATTTTGGGTTGAATAATGTATGCTCTTAAAAAAGCTATAAGTTGACGTTGCCCAGTGGATAACATGCCGCCACGTTCTTTTACATTAAAATGGTATCCGTCTGGAAGGCTTGCAATAAATGTATGAACGCCAATTTTTTTAGCTGCCGCAATAACATCTTCTTCTTTTATGGAAGCATCCCAAAGGGTAATATTGTTATAAATAGAATCTGCAAAAAGAAAAACATCTTGTAGCACCACTCCAATTTGCTTACGAAGCCATGCCCTCTCATAATCTTCAATGGGTATTCCATCTACCATCACCTTTCCAGCATTAATTTCATAAAATCTACTAAGAATGTTGATAAGCGTAGATTTTCCTGCTCCCGTAGCTCCTACAACAGCTACTTTTTCGCCAGGAGCCATTGAAAAAGAAATGCCATTTAGAACCGGCTCATCACTTTTATACGAAAAATGAACATCTTTAAATTGAACGGCACCACTTAAAGAAGCATGTGTTTTTTTTCCGTCATTGGCAATAAAAGATTCCGTATCAAGTACGTTCATTACGCGTCGTACAGCAACCATTCCCATTTGGAGCGTATTAAACTTGTCCGCAATTTGCCTAAGTGGACGAAAGAGCATCTGAGATAGCTGGATGAATAAAAAAATTATACCCAATGTGATTCCCGAAGAACCTGCAATAACATTCAAACCTCCAAACCACACTAACAACCCAATAGTTATAGAAGTAGAAAGTTCGGCGATGGGAAAGAAAATGGAATTGTACCAAACGGTTCTAATCCATGCTTTTCTGTGCTTATCATTAATAGCCTTAAACGCATCATATTCTGCTTTCTCGCGCGCAAAAAGCTGTACAATGCTCATTCCAGAAATACGTTCTTGAACAAAACTATTAAGATTTGCTACTTGAGTGCGCACCTCATCAAACGCCGATTTCATGGCTTTTTGAAATTTTCTTGTAGCAAAAAGAACTAGCGGTAAAACCGCAAATACTATGAGAGATAGTTCCCAACTCACCGACCACATGACCACAATGACAACTAACATTTTTAGCAAGTCGGCAATAATCATAAATAATCCTTGACTGAAAATTCCAGAAATAGTTTCAATATCACTTACCACACGTGTTACCAATCTTCCTACTGCTGAATTGTCATAATGAGACATCTTAAACTGTATCATGTGTGAGTAAAGAGTGTTTCGTAAATCAAAAATGACGTGTTGTCCCAGCCAGTTAGCATAATAAATAAACATAAACTGAAAGATGACTTCAAGCAAAAGGGTGAGTCCCATCAGAGCAATAAGCACCAGCATTCCTTCATAATCTTTCAGTGTAATATAGTCATCAATAGTGACCTTTAACAGATAAGGACTAAGGGTTGAGAACCCTGAAAGCAACACAGCAGCTACGAGCACAAATGCAAATATTTTGCGGTAGGGTTTCACAAACACCAGTAAGCGTTTGAATAATCCTACATCTAAAATACTATTCGATGCTTTTTTTTCCATAGTTTTCAAAGATAGTGTTTGGGTAGCGAATGTCCGTCAAAAATAAACCGTGTGCTGGTGCGGAACTTCCTGCTAGAGCACGATCTTGACTATCTAGAATAGATTGAAAATCTGTTTGATTTAATTTTCCTGCGCCTACGTCTAATAGTGTACCCACAATTGCACGTACCATATTGCGCAAAAACCGATTTGCTGTAATATAAAACACCCATTTATCGTTGTTTTTTTCCCAATGTGCGACACTTATATCGCAGTCATAAGTCTTCACATCTGTCTTTGAACGTGAAAAACATTTAAAATTTTTATGATCTAGCAGTAGTGCTGCTGCTGCATTCATAGCCGTAATATCAAGTGGAGTTGAAAAATTGTATTCCAAATTTTTGGAAAACGGGTCTTTGCTCTGAACAAGCCTGTAACAATAGCTTCTAGAAGTTGCATCGAAACGTGCATGTGCAGCTGCACTTACCTTGTGAATGGCACGAATGGAAATATCTTCTGGCAAAAAGCGATTAAGTCTAAATGTTAGGCTTTCAACATCATTAAATGATAATTCCGCATCAAAATGCGCATACATTTGTTTGGCGTGAACTCCGGTGTCTGTTCTACCCGCCCCTACAATAGCCGTTTTAGCACCCAATAGAGTGGTCAATGCCTCCTCTACAGTTTGTTGTACAGAAATAGCATTGGGTTGACGTTGCCAGCCATGGTATAAAGTTCCATTATATGAAAGTTCCAAAAAAAAACGCAAAGCCTTAATTTTGTGCAAAGATGATGAAAAAGATATTGTTACTTTCAGACACGCATGGTTTTTTAGACCCCCGAATAGTGAAATACACGAAAGGAGTTGATGAAATATGGCATGCAGGTGATATTGGAGATATTTCTGTTACTGACGAGCTACAAAAACTCAAGCCGCTAAGAGCAGTTTATGGAAATATTGATAATGCAACGCTAAGACAAGAGTTTCCAAAAGAAATGGTTTTTGACATTGACGGCGTATCAGTGTTCATGACACATATTGGAGGTAGACCAAAAAAATATGCGAAAGGAATTTCGGAGATACTGCAAACAGTAAAGCCACATATATTTGTTTGCGGACACTCTCATATTCTAAAAGTTGCTTTTGATAACGAACGCAATATGCTTTTTATGAATCCTGGAGCAGCAGGAAAGCATGGATTTCATAAAAAACAAACGCTAATTACTTTCGAAATTGCAAACAAAAAAGCGCAAAATTTAGTGGTAATCGAGCTAGGAGATAAAACGTCGTCTAATTTCTGACCATCTATGTTTACGAATAAAAGATGCCTGACTACGTGTGACTAGCTTTGACCGATTAGAAAACCACGCACTTAAAAAACCCCAAGTAGCCGATAACAAACTACCACGTTGAGTGTACGACCATTTGATTGACGCTATTAACCCCAAAAAAAGTCCGTAACCAAGTTGATAAAATACAGCACCTTTAGAAAAGGCTGCGCTAGAACTATAGCCTTTACCAGTGTGTCTGAGATGCTTCACAAGTAGGTGTTGATCTGTTTTGACTAAAAAACCGTGGTACTGCGCCAACAACTCGTCTAAAGTATCCCAACCTAATGCTGGTTGGAGGCCGTTAATAGCTTTAAAGCATTTTTTAGAATATGCCTTTATGGGGCCTCTTACATGGTTTGATGCAGAAACAGACTCGGGTTTCCAGGCACCATCTTTCTCAACAGTTAAAATCCCTGAAAACATACCTAAATCAGGTTGAGTTGAAAAAGCCGAAACAACCGTCTCCAAATAATTAGGAGGCACTATAATGTCAGCATCAAACTTGCAAATGATATCCCAAGAAAAGCGCAACGAATCAAAACCACGATAAAATGCTTGAATAACCTTCTTTCCAGGTTCATGTTTTGATTGGTTAGAAGATGTAAACAGGCTAACTGATGGGAAATTTTCGGATAATGCCTTTGCAATTGCAAGTGAATTATCTGTTGAACCGTCGTCTACTAAAACCACCTCTTTAGCAGCATAAGTTTGTGATAATAAAGACATTACAGACTTTTCCAAAAAAAGCTCTTCATTAAAAATGGGTATTACAACTGTAATATCAAGCACAAATTCGATTTATTAGTGAAACAAAAATAAAAAAAGTTGTATGTTTGCTCTAACGGCAACTACTTCAGCCAACCATTTCACATTATATTTTTACTTATTCACACATGTTTGAATTATCAGAATTAAAAGCAAAAAAACTTGCTGAATTGCAAGAAATTGCAAAAGAATTGGGTCTTAAAAAAACGACCGGATTAAAAAAAATTGAACTCACATACCGCATCATAGATCATCAGTCTACCCTTCCTGAACCTGGAGATACTGGAAAAGAAACAACGAATCAAGTTTCTGATAAAAAGGATACGGAAAGAAAGCCCATTAAGCCAGCTCGAAAAAGGGTGAATCAAAAAGAAGGAAATACCGAGGAAAAAAGTCAAGAAAAACCAGATCAAAGCAATAAAAAAGAGCGTAAACACGAACACAAAAAAGAGCATCATAACCACAAAAACGGTAAAGGAAATCGCAACAACAATGGCAATGCCAATAATGGTAATGGCAACGCTCAAGAAAGTCATAATAAAGATAATCGAAACCGCTATCGCCAGCCCGATTTTGAGTTTGAGGGTATTATAGAAAGTGAAGGAGTATTAGAAATGATGCAAGAAGGCTATGGATTTTTGCGTTCATCAGACTACAACTACCTTTCCTCTCCCGACGATATATATGTATCGC
>JAYPBW010000063.1:0-4508 GCA_038124405.1 Flavobacteriaceae bacterium
GTAACACGTATGGAGCGTTTTGTGCCTTGGGTAGAACAAAAAATAAGTAGTGAGAACAAACATCACCGCGCTAACGGTATTTTATATTTAAAAGGAGGAGATTTACAAGAAGAATTAGCCCCTTTTCTCAAGGCATCGGTCACTTCTGTGTCTGAATTTTTTGAGCAAAGGTTTTTTGAAACCAAAAAAGTGGTGTATTTGCCGCTTTAATCCATGCACGGATAACGATAGTTCGTAGCTGGCACCAATGTTTCTTTTATGAGTCTTGGAGAAACCCAACGAAGAAGGTTTAATGGCGAGCCGGCTTTATCGTTTGTTCCAGATGCCCGACTTCCTCCAAAAGGTTGTTGACCCACCACAGCACCACTTGGCTTATCATTGATATAAAAATTCCCAGCTGCATGGCGTAATCTTGCTGAAGCATCTTCAATAAACATGCGATCTTGTGCAATGATGGCTCCCGTGAGCCCATATTCAGATGTAGTATTTACCAAATCTAAAGTGCTTTCCCAATTGGAATCCTCATATACATAAACCGTTACTACAGGTCCAAAAAGCTCTGTTTCCATAGTGGTATAATGCGGATTGGTTGTTTTAAGTAGAGTAGGATGCACAAAGTAACCTTCCTTTTTGTCGTAAGTGCCTCCCGCCAACACGACTACTTCTTTATCTTTTTTAGCTTGTTCAATAAAACGAACAAGCTTGTCAAAGGAATGTTCATGAATAACCGCAGTTATAAAGTTGTTCATATCCTCTGGCGAGCCAATTGAAAAGCTTTTCATGTTCTCAACAACGCCTTCAAGTATTTGGTCGGCAATAGATGCGGGCAAGTAAATTCTTGAAGCCGCAGAACATTTTTGCCCTTGATATTCAAATCCTCCTCGAGTTATGGCAGTGATTACCGTTTGGATATCTGCTGTATGGTGTGCAAAAATAAAATCTTTACCACCAGTTTCACCTACAATTCGCGGGTAGTTTTGGTAAGTGGATAAATTGTTCCCTATTTGCTTCCACAAACTTTTAAAGACTTCAGTAGAGCCTGTGAAATGCAATCCTGCAAAACTGCGATGCGATAATGCGATGTCTGAAATCATAACGGGATCACCTGAAACAAGGTTTATCACTCCAGCTGGAACGCCAGCCTCTTCAAAAATATCCATGATAACTTTTGCCGAAAACATTTGATGGTCGCTTGGCTTCCATACCACCACATTTCCCATAAGTGCTGGTGCAGCACAAATATTCCCAGCAATTGCTGTAAAATTAAATGGAGTAACGGCATACACAAACCCTTCAAGCGCTCTATACTCTAGTCGATTCATAACACCTTCACCTTGAGCAGGTTGTTGTGAGTATATGTCTGCTGCAAAGGACACATTAAAACGTAAAAAGTCTGCAAATTCACAAGCAGCGTCAATTTCGGCTTGAAAAATATTTTTGGATTGTGCTAGCATAGTAGCAGCATTAATCCTAGCGCGATATGGACCCGCAATGAGGTCAGCAGCTTTCAAAAAAATAGCTGCTCTGTGTTCAAAAGATGTGCTTTCCCAATTCTCTTTTATCTCAAGCGCAGCAGTAATAGCAGATTCAACGTGTTCTTTTTGAGCAAGACTATACGTTCCTAAAGAATGCTTGTGGTCGTGCGGAGGTGACATTTTTGACTGCGCTTTAGTTGTAATTTTTTTTGCGCCAATATAAAGGGGAACTGAAATAGGGGTGTTGTACATTTTTTTGTAAGCTTCAAGAACTTCTTTTCGTTCCGGACTCCCTTTTAGGTAGTTGAGCACGGGCTCGTTTACAGGATGAGGTACTGTGAAAAAACCATTTGACATAATTGTGCATTTAAGTGTTAGTTGAGCGCAAAAGGAGGGCTCAATTCGAATTTGGGGATATAGGCTCTGAATTTTTTTGTTGTGGCAAGGTTTATCATGTTGTAGTGTCCTTGCATGGCACCAAGTGGAGAAGTAAGTAAACAACCCGATTCGTAGGTATATACTTGCCCTGGTTTAATTACAGGTTTTTTACCCACAACACCTTCGCCGTCAACAATAGAAGTGGCCTTTAAGGCATCAAATATTTTCCAGTGCCTTGATTGTAGCTGAACAATGTCTTTTCCTTGGTTTGAAATAGAAACACGATAGCCAAAAGAAAAATGCAAGCGGTAGTTTTTGAAGTAAGTTCCTTCAAAAAAAGATACAACCGAAATGCGTATGCCTTGAGTTACCTGTTGAATCATAGGTATAAAGGTACTAAATTTAACTATATGCCCATATCTTTAGAATTTGCACTCCCAACAGCGATAAGCTCATCGCAACGCGCTCCTAGAGCACGGTAATACACAAAAACCCAATAGGTGTTTTCGGTTGGCCAGTAACTTCCCGAAATCAAATTGTTGTAAACTTGATTTTCAGAATCTTTGCTAGTGAATTTGTAGTTGTATATACCTTGTTTAAGTAACATCGTAGTTTCGAAACGTTCCGTATTTGAGTTGTACATGAGTTTATTATCGTCAGTCATGTTATGTTGGTTAAAATCTCCCACAACAAAGTGTTCTGCATCGAACATAAAATCTTCGGCAAATAATGAAAAAACTACGTTACTGTAATCAGATTCAGTGTGCGGGTTTCCCCCTTGAAAAGTGTTGATTCGAAAATCTCCATTAATATCGGGAGCATAGGTATACGGACGTCCGGCACGAACCCATTGGGGCGACAAAACAGAAGTAAATAAAGAATCACGCACAACGTACGCTACATTGCCGCCCCCACCCCGAATATCTTGAGTTTCAAAAAATAAATACTCGTTTCCAGCGTTAAACAATGTCTCGGGTTTGTAGGTAAATTCTAGTTTGTTTCCCAGGGTATACGTTGCTTTTCCTGCCGATCGCCAACTTTGCCATGTTTGATTTTGTGCAACAAAAATTTTCAATTGCTCTTCGGGAATACGTAATGATAAGCCCTCTGTATTGATGTTGATGTGAACGCTTTGGTGTGTTTGAATATTTTCAATGCTTTGAGCTCGCTTTACTTGAGCACCTACAGCAATGACCTGATCTAACACTACAAAAGGCTTTCGAAGAATTAAATTTCTAGAATCATCCCAAATATTTAAAATATAATTTCCACTTTTTGTAATTCGTGTTTGCGCGTTTGGAAGCTCTAATTTATAGTGAATGTAGGATTGCAATGTTCCTACAGAGTATGCAATGTCTTGAATTCGAATGTCATCATAACCGTCCATATAATCGGCACGAAATAGATCGCTTTTTTCCCAATTGGCATTGGCACGTTCTATGGTATAATAATACGTGCTGTCGTCTGCGTTTAGGTCATCAAAACGAAGTGTAATAGACTCATTTATAGCCATTATTGGCAATGAAGTGGTTTGCTCGGTGGCGTAAAATAAAACACTTTTTATATGTTCTGGAGGCGAAAACTCGTTCAATAACTGTGCATAACTACTGCCACAAAGCAATAAAGCAAGGAAATTTTGTTTAAGGTGTAATTTCAATTTTTGATGGTTTAGTGTTCTTTTTTCAGAGAGTTATGGTGCTTTCTCCAAAACGGTTCTTATATCAAAGTTAAACAAACTATTTTTTGGTTAATAAAAATATGGATTTACAACCGATAATACTTCATTTTTAATGCGCTGTACCTTACATTTGCACTGCAAAAAACAACCACTATATGTCCGCTGACATAACCCTTCGAAAAGGCTTAAACATTCCCCTTAAAGGTGAAGCCAAAAGAACTGTCGCCTTATCTAAACCAACGCGCTCATTTTCTATTTTCCCCGATGACTTTCATGGAGTTGTTCCAAAAATGCTTGTTAAAGAAGGCGAAGCTGTGTCTGTAGGACAGCCGATTTTCTTTTCAAAAGTAAATCCAGAAATTCAATTCGTATCCCCTGTAAGTGGAATTTTGTCTAAAATAGAACGTGGTGCTAAACGCCGTATTCTGGAAATTGAGTTGGAATCTGACGGAAAAGACAAAACAGTAAAACACAACATTCCAGCACTTGATAAACTCAATGCATCTGATGTGAAAACTCATTTACTTGCATCAGGATGTTGGCCATTTATTAAACAACGCCCTTACGATGTAGTGGCGCATCCAGATTCAAATCCTAAAGGAATTTTTATATCAGGATTTAACTCAGCACCATTAGCTGCAGATGTTCCTTTTATTCTTGAAACACAACAAGACGATTTTCAACATGGATTAAATGTGTTAGCCAAGCTTTCAGAAAATATTCATTTAGGAGTTTCTTCTGAAGACACTTCATTTCTTTCAGCGCTCAAAGGAGTTCAAACTCATCGTGTCAAAGGAATTCACCCTGCTGGTAATGTAGGTGTTCAAATCCATCATATAGACCCAATTAATGCTGGCGAAACCGCGTGGGTTGTTCATCCGGAAGATGTTGCAATTATTGGACGATTTTTCAACACAGGTCAGTTTGATCCTTCTAGGACTGTAGCAGTCGTAGGGCCAGTTGTATCATCGCCAAGC
>JAYPBW010000063.1:4606-4911 GCA_038124405.1 Flavobacteriaceae bacterium
GATCAAGTACGCATTATAAATGGTGATGTTCTTTCAGGAACTACAACACACGCTGATGGACATATTGGGTTTTACAACAACACCCTTTCGGTTATAGCTGAAGGAAACCAATACCGTATGTTTGGTTGGCTACCTTTTGTTGGAAGTAACATATTTAGTATGTCTCGCACTTCGCTTTCATGGCTATTTCCTAAACGTAAATATGCGCTTAATACCAATATGAACGGTGAAGAGCGCGCGTTGGTAGTCACTGGCGAAATGGAACAAGTGTTGCCTATGGATATTTTTCCAATGCAACTTTTAAA
>JAYPBW010000063.1:4921-7425 GCA_038124405.1 Flavobacteriaceae bacterium
ATATTGAGAAAATGGAAGGGCTTGGAATATACGAAGTTGCTCCTGAAGATTTTGCACTTGTGGATTATGCAAGTACTTCAAAAATTGAAGCACAGTCCATTATTCGTGATGCACTAGATTTAATGATTAAAGAAGTTGGTTAATATTAGATTATGAAACTACGCGAGACTTTAGATAGAATTAAAAAACCATTTGGAAAAGGAGAAAAATTTGAACGATTTGCTCCTGCGGTAAATGCATTTGATACGTTTTTGTTTGTGCCCAATCATACGACGCACAAAGGCGCCCATATTCGTGATGGTGTAGATTTAAAACGCACCATGGTAACGGTAATTATTGCCTTATTGCCTGCATTTATGTATGGGGTTTACAATACGGGATATCAGTATTTTATACAGTCTGGAATTGCTTTCACCTTTTGGGATGCACTATTACACGGCGCGCTCAAAATTATGCCAATGGTAGCTGTTTCGTATGGCGTTGGTCTTGCCATAGAATTTGCATTTGCCGTATATCGGGGTCATGAGGTAAACGAAGGGTATTTAGTCACTGGACTTTTAGTTCCTATGATAATGCCTATTGATATTCCGCTTTGGATGGTAGGATTGTCTGTAGCTTTTGCAGTTCTTATTGCATAAGAAGCCTTTGTTGGAAAAGGAATGAATATTTTAAATCCAGCACTTACTGCTCGAGCATTTGCTTTTTTTGCTTACCCAACCTATATGTCTGGCAATAAAGTATGGGTTTCTGAGGCAAGTACTGTTGACGGCATTTCCGGTGAAACCATTTTAGGAAGCCTTGCTGCAGGAAATGATGTGAGTTACTCTATGTTTGACATGTTCATGGGTGCCATTCCGGGGTCCATAGCCGAAACCTCTACCTTATGGGTATTGGTAGGCGCAGCTATTCTTATAATTACAGGCGTAGGAAGTTGGCGTATTATGGTGGGTGGCGTACTGGGTGCCGCTGTAACGGCTTTCCTATTCAATCTTTGTGGTGACAATGCACTCATGTCTTTTGACTGGGTGAACCACCTTATTGTGGGCGGATTTGCTTTTGGTATTGTATTTATGGCTACAGATCCTGTTTCTGCTGCACAAACCACCAAAGGAAAATGGATTTATGGAATCCTAGTTGGATTATTCTGTATCCTTATTAGAGTATTTAATCCAGCATACCCAGAAGGGGTAATGCTTGCTATTTTACTTATGAATGTTTTTGCACCTACTATCGACCATTACGTGGTTGAAGGAAATATTAAACGACGCAAAAAGCGTCTTAATGCATCATTAACTCCTGCATCATGAACAGAGATTCAAACGGGTATACTTTTGGTTTTGCTGCTGCCATGGTTTTGGTAGTAGCCTCAGTACTTGCTTTTACAGCAAGCTCACTTAAAGATCTTCAATCTGAAAATGTGCGCAAAGAAAAAATGCAAAACATTTTATCCACTATCGGAATTGAAACCGATAGAGAAGGCGCAGAGAAATTATTCAACACCTACATTTCCGAACAATTGGCATTACGAAATGATGGAACTGTTGATGATCAAGTTGATGCTTTTTCAGAAGTGAATTTGGCACTTGAACTTAAAAAAGAGGCTTCAGAACAACGCTTTCCACTGTATGTGGCAAATGTCGATGACGCTACATACTATATTATACCGCTTCGCGGTGCTGGATTGTGGAATGCTATTTGGGGATATATCGCTCTTAATGAAGACAAAAACTCTATTAAGGGAGTTGTCTTTGACCACCAAGGTGAAACAGCTGGGCTGGGTGCTGAAATCACACAACAATGGTTTATGAACCGTTTTGTTGAAGAGAAAATATTTGATACTTCTGGAAATTTAGTTGGTATTAGTGTATCCAAAACCAACAATGATCCAAATGATACAGATAAAGACGACCATGAGGTTGATGCCATTTCGGGTGCAACCATTACTGGAGATGGTGTTTCTGATATGATTATTGAACGCCTACAACACTATTTGCCATATTTAAAAACGAACGACTTAGCATACAACAACTAACTATGTCACAACCAAAATCAAACAAAAAACCCGCAATTTTCTTTGTTGCCAAAGAGCGTGAGCCGCTTTTTTCGAAGAAAAATCGTACGTTACTTAAAGATCCTCTTGACGATAATAACCCCATTACCGTTCAAGTATTGGGAATATGTTCTGCCTTGGCAATTACGGTACAGCTTAAGCCTGCTGTTGTAATGACACTTTCTGTAATTGCAGTAATGGCGGCAAGTAATGTAATTGTTTCTATACTTAGAAATGCTATTCCAAACCGAATCCGAATTATTGTTCAACTAGTTGTAGTTGTCTCTATGGTAATTTTGGTAGATCAGGTGTTGCGTGCATTCGCCTATGACGTGAGTAAGCAACTTTCTATTTTTATTGGGCTTATTATTACAAATTGTATTGTAATGGGACGTCTTGAGGCATTTGCTCTTGGAAACGGCGTATGGAAATCGTTCTTAGATGGAGTAGGGAA
>JAYPBW010000064.1:0-1657 GCA_038124405.1 Flavobacteriaceae bacterium
GCGGGTGTGGTGAAATTGGTAGACACGCTAGACTTAGGATCTAGTGCTTCACGGCGTGGGGGTTCGAGTCCCTTCACCCGCACAGAAACCTTAACATTTTTGTTGAGGTTTTTTTATAAATACATTCTAATATTACTAAATTGTTAAGTAAATGTAAATTTATTGTATATTTGGTTTTGAATTAGACCCAAATAACTACATCATAAAAAAATAAGATATTATTATTTTCAGTTACGAATGTATTCACGTAAATGCCGTGCTGTTTTTCAATTAATGTGGACTACCTGATTGCATACTCCCATTTTGATATGAATAGCCTACTTCTATTAACTTTGTTGACTAAATCGGTCAACAATGATTCCATACCGTATATTTTATTTGTTTGCTTTTTTGAGCTACACATGCCTAGCCCAAGTGAAATTCGAAAAAGAAGAGAGGATAAGAAAAGAAGCGCTTCCTGTATCCGTGATAAAGCTCTTACCCCTAATGGAAACTAACGCCAAACACTTTCGTTATTACCGTGAATTTGACGGTCAAATCATTAGCTATGAGGTAAAATTTAAAAAACACAACACCCAGTTTAGTGTTGAGTTTGATAAAGAAGGGACCCTAGAAGATGTTGAGGTGCTTATCCCAAAAGCAGCACTACCTAAACCTGTTATGAAATCTGTTCAAGCGCATTTTCAACGACCAAAGTACATTCGTTTACAAAAACAATTTGTTCACCCAATTGGAACAAATGCGGCTCATACCCTTCAAACAATATTGGAAAAATATCCCTCAAGCAAACATGATATATCCATTAATTCTGCATACGAAATAGTTGTTTTTGGCAAAACCCAAAAAGGATACCGGCAATTTGAACTATTGATTGATTCAGATGGAACTCTACTTAAAAAAAGGAATATTCTTGCCAAAAACTATGACCATGTGGTGTACTAAACTCTGTAAGGTTATTGTGTTTTATGTGCTAGGGGTTTTTATATATGCTCAAGAATCTTCTCCTCAGTTTTTAGAGTCACAACTGGTTGTTTCACATAAGTTTTCTGATATTTATAATGCCAACATAGGCCTTTCTTCAAGAATAGAATACCTTGAAAAAGACCGTTCATTTCCTACAGTTTTTATACAGCTTTCTCATTTTTCTTCCCTCCGAATTGGAAATCATAGCCGTATTGGACTTGGTGCGCTATATCGTTACGTCAATGACTTTGAAAATCATCATCCTAACGAGTTTCGCCTTACCCAACAACTTTATACAGCAACCAAACCTTTCGTAATACGGTATACACATCGCTTTCGTTTAGAGGAACGCTTTATTGGGTCAGAACTCTTTTCTCGTATTCGGTATAGAATGGGAATTGATTTTCCACTTAATGGACAAGCTCTCGACGTTAAGGAAGCCTACACTTTATTTAATGCGGAAACGTTACTTCAACTCCACAAAAACTTTTCTCCAAGAATTGATGTTCGCTTATCAGGCGGTGTAGGTATACTTACAACTCCAAAACTTAAACTCCAAACCATACTCCAATATCGTTTTGAACAACTTACACAACACCATAACGGCAAATGGTTTCTACTATTTGGAGGGTATATAAAAATTTAATTTTTCCCGAAATTATTTATGTAAAAAGTTGTTCGCGCTTCTTTATCC
>JAYPBW010000064.1:1667-7101 GCA_038124405.1 Flavobacteriaceae bacterium
TCAGCGGTACTGTCCATAAAACGGTTTCGATCTTCTCGGGTCTTAAATACCCAAATACACACACTGTCTTTACTGTGGTAAATGGCTTTTAATTCATCGTTTATGGCGCAAAGTTCTTCTGGAATTTTAACAGGAATACAAATCATAATTGTTGTTCTAATTGGGTAAGGGTGTGTTGGGTGGCTCCTTGGTTTTGGATTACAAAGGTGCGGTTAATATTACCTTTTTGTTGTCGGATTTCCTCGTTTTGCATTACTTCTAAAAGCTTTTGGATGCACTCCTTAGCAGATGTAATAGGCACAACTCCACCCAATTCAATTAGGGCTTTGGCTTCGGGAAACTTGCAATAATTTTTTCCAATTACTATCGGAATGCCCTCAGCAGCGGGTTCTAAAATGTTATGTAGTCCTGAATTGCCCATAGCTCCGCCAACATATGCTATAGCGGCATACGCATAACATTGGCTAAGCATGCCCACTGTGTCGAGCACTAACACAGGACATTTTACAAATTCGGGTACTTCATTTTGGGTGTAGCGTAAACTTCCTTTGGGGAGTTTTTGCATCAGTTTTTCGAGTTTATCTTCGTGTATTTCGTGCGGAGCTATCAGCCAACACCAGTCATTGGGAGTTTGTGTAATGGCATCCCTAAGCACGGCTTCGTCTTCGGGCCAAGTACTTCCAGCAATGATGCATTTCCTGCCATTACAAAAGCTTTCCATAAAGGCGAGCGGAGCTTTTGCAGCACCTACACGGTCAAAACGTGTGTCACCCGAAATACTTGCTTGCTCAATTCCTATTTTATGTAATAACCGCAGCGATTCGTCATTTTGAACAAATACATGGTTAAATCCATGTAAAAGTTTTCGATATCCATTTCCCCATGGCTTAAAAAAGATTTGTTGTTTTCGGAATAGCCCGGCAATCAAAAAAAGAGGAATCTTTTGATGTTGAATTTCTCGAATTAAATTGGGCCAAAATTCATACTTAACAAGCAAGGCTATTGATGGGCGAACGGCAGCAATAAAGCGTTTTATATCTTTAGGAGTATCCCAAGGTAAATAGGATGTTAAATTAGCAACTCCATGATTTTTTCGGACCTCATATCCAGAGGGAGAAAAAAAAGTTACCAAATAAAAATTATCGGGATGTGTTTTTTTTAGTTCCTGTAGTACAGGCAATCCTTGCTCATATTCACCCAATGAAGCACAATGCATCCACACCACTTTGGCATTTTTTGGAATAGCCTGTAGTGCAGTCCAAATAGCCTTTCTTCCCTCAACAAATTTTTTGGCTTTAGTGCCTCTAGCCACAACAGGTGCTACACATTTGGCGACATTCAATGTCAAAGAATAAAAAAATCCCATGCTTCAAAGATACTTATTTCGTTAAGAGGGGTTAGTTTTTTGTAAATTTGCGATACCAATAAATGGCGATGAGAAAAATCCAGATGGTCGATTTACAGACCCAATACCAGTTCATTAAGCCACAAGTAGATGCTGGCATCCATGAAGTGCTTTCCTCGGCTCAGTTTATCAATGGGCCTGCTGTAAAAACATTTCAAGCAAATCTAGAAGAATATTTAGGGATAAAACATGTTATTCCATGCGCAAACGGAACCGATGCGCTACAAATAGCTATGATGGGATTGGGTTTAAAACCAGGAGATGAGGTTATTACTGCCGATTTCACATTTGCTGCAACAGTAGAGGTTATTGCTCTTTTGGGACTAACCCCAGTGTTGGTCGATGTGCTCCCTGATACCTTTAATATTGATCCAGACGCTATTGAAAAAGCGATTACGCCTAATACCAAAGCCATAGTGCCTGTTCATCTTTTTGGGCAAGTTGCCGACATGGATGCTGTTATGGAAATTGCAGAAAAGCACAATTTGTTTGTTATTGAAGATAATGCCCAAGGAATTGGTGCAACTTACACAGACAATAAGGGAAAAAAAATAAAAACAGGCGGAATCGGACACGTGGGTTCTACTTCTTTTTTCCCTTCCAAAAACTTGGGTTGTTATGGAGATGGCGGTGCTATTTTTACTAACGATGATGACCTAGCACATATTATCAGAGGGGTTGTAAATCATGGAATGTATAAACGGTATCATCACGACGTAGTTGGTGTAAATTCTAGGCTAGATAGCCTGCAAGCAGTAGTTTTGAATGAAAAATTAAAATTACTCGATTTTTATAACGAGCGAAGAAAATGGGCTGCGATTCGTTACAAACAACTGCTAGAAAATCATCCAAAAATTATAACACCAGTGACTTCAGGAGATTGCGACTCGCATGTATATCATCAATATACATTGCGTTTAGTAGATACAGACCGCGATGCAGTGGTGTCACATTTTCAAGAATTAGGTATTCCGTGTGGAGTGTATTATCCAATTCCATTGCACTTACAAAAAGCATACACAGATACCAGGTATAACGAAGCGGATTTTGGAGTTACCAACCAGTTAATAAAAGAAGTCATTTCGTTGCCTATGCACAGTGAACTTGATGAAGAACAAATTCAACACGTTTGTAAAACACTTTTAGCGTTTTTAGGTTAGCCTATTTGTGCCGATTGCACCTCTGCTTCTCGGTCTATTTTTTTAACTAATCCTTGTAGTACTTTTCCAGGGCCGTATTCAGTAAATAGCGTTGCGCCATCTGCTCGCATTTGTTCAACAGTTTGTGTCCATTTTACAGGACCAGTAAGCTGAGCAATCAAATTTTCTTTAATAATACCTGAATCTTGTGTGGGTGCAGCCGTTACATTTTGATAAATAGGACAACTTGGTGCGTGTATCGTAGTCTCTAATATGGCTTTGGCTAGCTCTTCACGAGCAGGCTCCATTAATGGAGAGTGAAAAGCACCGCCTACAGGAAGTAAAAGCGCTCTTCTAGCTCCGGCATCTTTTAGTGTTTCACAGGCATTTTCTACTGCTTCGTATTCCCCTGAAATAACCAATTGTCCTGGGCAATTATAATTTGCAGCTACTACAATACCATCAAGATTTGCACAGGCATTTTCTACTATATCATCTGTTAAACCAAGAACAGCGGCCATAGTTCCTTTAGTGACATCGCATGCGCTTTGCATAGCTTGTGCGCGTTTTGATACTAAGTTCAATCCATCTTCAAAAGACAAAGCCCCAATAGCCGTTAAAGCAGAAAATTCTCCTAAAGAATGTCCAGCTGCCATATTAGGAGCTTCCTTTTGAGCCAGTTCATATGAAATAACCGAGTGAAGAAAAATAGCGGGTTGCGTGACTTTTGTTTCTTTTAGGGCTTCGACATCTCCATCAAACATGATATCAGTGATAGAAAATCCTAAAATTTTATTTGCTGCACTAAAACGTTCTTTTGCGATTGAATTTTGTTCGTATAGTTCTTTACCCATTCCTACAAATTGGGCTCCTTGTCCAGGAAACATAGCTACATTCATGTGTCTATTTTTTCGTATCTAATAAATGAAAATGCGTGTGCGTGCTTTTCGTCTTTGTCGTGATTTTCTCGCCAAACTTCTCGCCAAACTTCAGTATCTATTTCAGGGAAAAATGTATCGGCATCAAAATCTTCGTGCACACGTGTTAATTCAATGCAATCGGCAAAAGCAAGGCCTTGACGGTATATTTCACCACCTCCAATAATGAATGGACGATCATCTTCTTGAGCAAAGGCTAAAGCTGCTTCCAAAGAGTGTACCACGTGAGCATTTTCTGCGCTGTAGTTTTTTTGGCGTGTTATTACCACATTGGTTCTGTTCGGAAGTGCTTTAGGCATAGATTCAAAAGTTTTTCTGCCCATTATTACATGATGCCCTTTTGTTAGATTTTTAAAATGCTTCAGGTCATCAGAGAGATGCCAAATCAGTTTATTGTCTTTACCAAGAGCGTTGTTTTCTGCCGCTGCAGCAATCATGGTAATGTTCTTTTTTTGTTTTTCACGCTCCCATTCTGAGCTTGCTTTTAGGGCTGCTTCTTTATCTAAGTTTCGTTTTATTTTTTCAACTTTTGTCGCCTGTTTTTCTAGTAAAAATTCCATTTGCTGGGTTTCCCATGCTTTTCCCATAAACGAATGAAATACATAAACACGTAAAAAGTGAATCAACAACAACACCCCTAATAGCGAAGCCAAAGCGAAAGACCAATACGTATTAAATGGCATAAAATCTAGCTTATAGTCAAAGGCAAAATTGAGTATTACCCCAAAGAAAATTAGAAATAGGGACACCAATAAGTGCGTATTAAATCTTCGCTTTTGCGTAATCCGTTGTTGTGCATGCTCAACAAGAGTAACTTGTTGAGGGTTAATGGTGGTTTGTGGTTTTTTTTTGCGAAACATAAGAAGTAGGTTTTAAACCGCAACAGTTCCTTTAATGCCCGGATGCGGATCGTAGTGAAGGATTTCAATATCCTCATAACGAAAAGCAAACAAGTCGGTTATGTTGGGGTTGAGTTTTAATGTAGGTAATGGTTTTGGTTCACGGCTCAATTGTAGCTCAACTTGATCCATATGATTGGTGTAAATATGCGCATCGCCTAATGTATGAATAAACTCTCCTGCTTGATATCCACAAACTTGTGCTAACATTTCGGTGAGCAATGCATAAGAAGCAATATTGAAAGGAACCCCTAAAAATATGTCTGCACTTCTTTGGTATAGTTGACACGACAATTTTCCGTCGGCTACGTAGAATTGAAAAAATGCATGACAAGGCGGCAGGGCGGCCTTTCCATTTGAAACATTTTCACTGAATGATTTCGAGGTATCGGGCAATACACTTGGGTTCCAAGCCGACACCAACATACGCCGACTGTTCGGGTTGGTTTTTAGTGTTTGAATAACTTCATTTAGTTGGTCAACACCTTCGCTGTTCCAGTTTCTCCACTGATGTCCATATACTGGGCCTAAGTCTCCGTTTTCATCTGCCCATTCGTTCCAAATACGGACACCATTTTCTGTGAGATAATCAATATTTGTATCTCCTTGAATAAACCAAAGTAATTCGTGAATCACCGATTTTACATGTATTTTTTTGGTGGTAACCAATGGAAAGCCTTTGGATAAGTCAAATCTCATTTGATGTCCAAAAACGCTACGCGTTCCAGTGCCCGTTCTGTCACCCTTAACTGCACCTTCGTTTAGTGCGCGCTTAACCAAGTCTAAATACTGTTGCATTAATTATTTTTGTAAAGTTAAAATCTAGCACAGAAAATTACACCCTAAGATAAATAGTTTTTCAAAAGGTTTTCAACGATTATCCTAACAATACACCCACAAGAGTTGCAGATAAAAGCGAAGCAAGTGTACCCCCTAAAACGGCTCTAAAACCAAACTTTGAAAGTGTTTTTCGTTGATTAGATGCCAATCCACCAATACCTCCAATTTGTATTCCAATGGAAGCAAAGTTAGCAAACCCACAAAGCATGTATG
>JAYPBW010000065.1:0-2133 GCA_038124405.1 Flavobacteriaceae bacterium
CATATACACCTTGTTTTCGTAGCGGTCGGCATGGTTCCAAAGCTCAATTTGCGCTAAGGTTTGGTTTGTAAACGAGTTACTCATCACAAAGCTTGGATGTCCTGTAGCACAACCCAAATTAACCAATCGCCCTTCAGCAAGTACAATAATGTCTTTACCCTCAACCGAGTATTTATCCACTTGCGGCTTAATTTCAACCTTAGTGTCACCGTAGTTATCATTCAACCACGCCATGTCAATCTCGTTGTCAAAGTGTCCAATGTTACACACAATGGCTTTGTCTTTCATGGCACGGAAGTGACGCTCAGCAACAATATCTTTATTGCCTGTAGCGGTAACAATAATATCGGCATTACCAATTACGGTATCTAATTTTTTCACTTCAAATCCATCCATAGAGGCTTGCAACGCACAAATAGGATCAATTTCAGTAACAGTAACAATAGCGCCTGCTCCTTGAAAGGAGGCTACGGTTCCTTTTCCTACATCACCATAACCAGCCACCACTACACGCTTTCCAGCAAGCATAATATCTGTAGCTCTGCGCACGGCATCTACAGCTGATTCTTTACATCCGTATTTGTTGTCAAACTTCGATTTGGTAACCGAATCATTTACATTAATAGCCGGAATCGGAAGTGTGCCGTTTTGTACACGCTCATATAGGCGGTGTACTCCCGTAGTAGTTTCTTCAGAAAGCCCTTTAATACCTGCTGCAAGTTCAGGAAATTCATCAAGAATCATATTGGTAAGGTCGCCACCATCATCTAAAATCATGTTTAGCGGTTGACGATCTTCTCCAAAGAATATCGTTTGTTCAATACACCAATTAAATTCCTCTTCGTTCATGCCTTTCCAAGCATATACTGGAATACCCGCAGCGGCAATGGCAGCAGCGGCATGATCTTGTGTAGAGAAAATGTTACACGAACTCCATGTTACTTCTGCCCCAAGAGCAGTGAGAGTCTCAATTAATACTGCCGTTTGAATGGTCATGTGTAGGCAGCCCGCAATACGTGCGCCTTTAAGCGGTTGTTCTTGGGCGTATTCTTCACGAAGTGCCATCAGACCAGGCATTTCTGCCTCGGCAAGTTCAATTTCTTTTCTTCCCCAGTCAGCAAGTGATATGTCTTTTACTTTGTAGGGTACGTAAGTAGTCGTTTTAGTAGCCATAGTTGTATATTTGATTTCTAGCAATTTGCATGCAAAAATACAGTTTTTAATGCCCATTTACAAAAAACAACTCGTACCGCACAACACGCAATTATTGGTATGGCATATCACTGAAAGTGAAGCTGCGCTTACGCGAGGCATTCAACTTACAAGTTTTTGTGTCAATAGGTTAAGTGATATGAAATCTGAAGTTCACAGGCTTGGTTTTTTGAGTGTACGACAGTTGCTTAAACGTGCTGGATACACTTCTGCGGCGTTGCAATACGATATTTTTGGAAAACCTCATTTAGAGGACGGAAAATGTATTTCCATAACTCACTCGCATCAATTTTCTGCTATTGCTATTGGTGATAAGCCTCTGGGAGTTGATATAGAACTGGAGCGTCCTAAAGTACACCGTATTGCTTCAAAATTTTTACATCCTACAGAACTTACTCCTGATGCTAGTGATAGAATACGAACTACGCAATGGTGTATTAAAGAAGCAGCGTACAAGGCTTTAGGTAAACAAGGTGTTAGCTTTTTGAATGCTATCCGTATCTCGAATTTGAATACGAATCATCCAGTGGCTGAAGTGCAGCTACAAGAAAATGTGGTGAAACTAATGAATTGGCTATTTCACTGGGAAAACTACTCGTGTGCTCTAGCCATAAAAACAGATTGATAATGGATATATCCGTAGAACTTACACTTACACCTCTTCAAGACCATTTTGAGCCTCCGATTATTGATTTCATTAAGATGCTTCGTGCCTCGGGATGTGCCATTAAAGAAACGCCTTTAAGCACTCAAGTTTATGGTGAATTTTCAATTACCATGGCAATTATAACCGAAGCTACAAAAACAGCATTTGAACAATCCGAACACATTATTCTAAATATGAAGGTGGTCAAATCTAACCGAAGCAATTATGAGCCAACTTTTTGAACTCCTTTTTGGGCAATATGCCACCTATCAAAC
>JAYPBW010000065.1:2143-3590 GCA_038124405.1 Flavobacteriaceae bacterium
GTATGCTAAAATAAATCATATTTGGGTGTTTCCTACAGGACTTATTTCTACGGGAATTTTTGTGTACTTGTTACTGAAATGGGCGTTACTAGGCGACATGATGATAAACGCTTACTATTTTATCATGAGTATTTACGGCTGGGTTGTTTGGACTCGAACAACTAACAATAAACCAACCCCAATTAGTCGAATTTCGACAAAAGAAAAAAGGACTTCAGTTTATATATTTACAGCTACACTGCTTTTTGTTTTTACTGTTTATGAATCGGCTGGTAAATGGACCACATGGACTGCCTATGCAGATACGTTTACTACCGCCATTTTTTTTGTAGGGATGTGGCTTATGGCGCGTAGAAAAATAGAAAATTGGTTGTTTTGGATTACTGGCGATATTATTTCTGTTCCATTGTACTTTTATAAAGGCTTAACTTTTACTAGCCTGCAATATCTTATCTTTACCGCTATTGCCATCTATGGATATTTAGCATGGAAAAACATCTTGAACAACTCCCCAGCAATTGTATTAAAGTAGTGCTGTTTGGTCCAGAATCTACTGGAAAAACAACATTAGCAAAAGCACTTGCGGAATATTATGACACCGTTTGGGTGGAAGAGTTTGCTCGTGAATATCTCGAAAAAAAGTGGCATAGCACAGCAGAAATATGCGCCAGAGAAGACATTTATCCTATTGCGGTTGGACAAATGAAACTAGAGAACGAAGCTGCTCAGAAGGGAACTAAATTTCTTTTTTGTGATACTACATTACTTTCAACACAAGTGTACGCCGAGACGTATTTTGATGGATGGTGTGATGGACGTGTGAAAGAAGCGAATAAAAAAAACCAATATGACATATACTTTTTAACAGATATTGACGTTCCATGGGAAAAGGATTTGTTGCGAGACAGACCTAACCAACGTCAAGAAATGTTCGATGCATTTTTGATAGCCCTAAATCAACGAAATCTTACCTACACGTTATTACATGGCACTCATGAAGAGCGAATGAAACTCGCTATTACCACAATTGAAACCTTAAATGAGTCACATGCTTAGCAAAAAAGATAAAATTCAAACACAAAAACTAGGTATTACAGAACTCCAAATTAAAAAGCAATTGGAGTTACTAAAAAGTGGTTCAAAGTATTCCCTATTAGACCGTCCTGCCACTGTAAACGACGGCGTATTGGTTCTAAATGAAAAGGAAATTGAGAATTATGTTTTGGTATTTGAAAATGAGAAACAAAGGTACTCTATAACACGGTTTATTCCTGCATCAGGTTTGGCAACGCGTATGTTTAAGTTTCTTCACTACTTTATTGGCAAATATTCTCCTGAACAGGGTACACTCCGCAGTTACCTTAATAGAAAAAAAACATATAAGCTTGCTGTTTTTTTAGGTGGTATAGAGAAATTTCCCTTTTACTCAAAAATTAAAAAGATAGCA
>JAYPBW010000065.1:3600-7097 GCA_038124405.1 Flavobacteriaceae bacterium
TCCAAGTAGTAGCACGTTTGGCAAAGTTACCCAAAGCGTTAGTGCCATTTCATAATTATGGCGATATCATTCGTACAGCAGCAGAAGAGCAATTAATGCTATCTAAAGAGTTTATGGTGAATAAAGGGAAAATGAATATCCACTTTACAGTACCGCCCTCAACAAAAGAAACTTTTAGAGAACACCTTAAATCTACAATTGAAAAGTTATCATCAGCTTCAATTCAAACCCATATTTCATTTTCCCATCAAAAAAGAAGCACAGATACTATTACTATGCAAGAAGATGGGACACTCCTAAGAGATAACGATGGAACACTTGTTTTTAGGGCAGGAGGCCATGGGTCGCTGATTGGCAATTTAAACGATTTAAATGAAGAAATTATTTTCTTGTCTAATATTGACAATATATCAGTGAAAAAATACCATACACAAACGGCACGCTATAAAAAAATGTTGGGAGGGGTATTAATTGCTACTCAAAATCAAATTCATCAATACGCTCGAGCTTTAAGACAAGGTGATGACATAGATTTGATTGAAGTTAAAACATTTATTCAAGAAAAACTTCATGTAGATGTGCCAAAGTTGCTTCAAGGAGATAAACTTATAAAGTTCTTATATGAAAAATTAAACAGACCTCTACGTGTGTGTGGAATGGTAAAAAATGAAGGTGAACCAGGAGGAGGACCCTTCTGGGTCGAGAAAGAACGCGAATTGAGTTTACAAATTGTAGAAAGTGCTCAGGTGAACACGACGGACAAAAATCAAAAATCAATTTTTGAAAAAAGCACCCATTTTAATCCTGTCGATATTGTATGTGCTACCTACGACTCGAGCGGCAATAAATTTAATCTTCTTGAGTTTGTTGATCATGATAGTTACTTCGTAACTCAAAAGACACATGATCGAGTCCATATAAAGGTTTTAGAGCGCCCCGGACTATGGAACGGAGCTATGGCCAATTGGAATACCGTTTTTGTTGAAGTACCCGTACGCACATTTAACCCTGTCAAAACAGTAAATGATTTATTGAGACCTATGCATCAATCGGTTTAATTGCCCTATATTTGCACTATCTCTAGGGGTGCCTAACGGCTGAGATTATACCCATTGAACCTGGGCAGGTAATGCTGCCAAGGAATTTGTTTCACTAAAAATCCATTGTAAATAATACCCCTTTATTTGCCAAAAGCAAATGAAAACCATTATTACATTATTGCTATGTGGTAGCCTGATGGCACAACAAGCAAAATCAACAAATGACACTATAGCAGTCAGCACTGTAAACTTAAAATCGGTAACCGTTAGCGCCCTAAGGGCAACTGAAGATATGCCTATGGCGTTTACTAATATTTCCAAAGAAGAGCTTAGTAAGCAAAACGTTGGTAAAGACCTCCCCGTATTATTACGTTTTTTGCCAAGCGTGGTCACCACAAGTGACGCAGGTGCAGGTATTGGCTACACTGGAATTCGTGTACGTGGGAGCGACGCCACTAGAGTAAACGTAACCATAAACGGTATTGCGTTAAACGATGCCGAATCACATGGCACCTTTTGGGTAAATCTTTCTGACTTTGCCTCTTCGGTTGAAGACTTGCAAGTGCAGCGTGGCGTAGGAACTTCCACAAACGGCGCTGCAGCTTTTGGTGCAAGTTTAAAACTAAGTACTGATAGTGCCTCACAAAATGCTTACGCGCAATTGGCATCGAGCATAGGCAATTTTAATACGTTTAAAAACACAATCAAGTTCTCCACCGGAATTTCCAAAAGTGGTTTTGAGTTTAGCGGGCGGCTTTCAAATATTACTTCTGATGGTTATATAGATCGGGCTTCCTCACAACTAAAAGGTTACTTTTTGCAAGGAACGTACACTTCTACTAACACCAAAATTAAGGCATTAACTTTTGGTGGACACGAGCGAACTTACCAAGCCTGGTATGGTATCGATCCAGCCACATTAGCAACCAATAGAACCTATAACCCCGCCGGAGCACAATATGACGACAATGGAATTTTGCAAGGCTATTACGATAATCAAGTCGATAATTACAAGCAAGACCATTCGCAACTTCATATTGAACATCGTCTCAGCAATTCATCACGAATTTCGTTGGGATTAAACTATACACACGGCAAAGGATACTACGAAGAGTTTTATGACTTGTGGAATGGTGGAGGTGATGTTTCTTATGACTATTTAAAGCTTCCCGAGTTAATTATTAATGGACAGTCCATTACTCAAACCGAAAATGTGGTTCGCAAATGGTTGGATAACGATTTTTATGTGGCAAACCTATTGTTCCATCACCAAAAAGGAATTCATGAACTGCATGCGGGAGCGTATTTTAGTAGTTACCAAGGGTTGCACTTTGGATCGCTGGTTTGGGCAAACAGAGCAAATGTTAACCCGAAGCATCGTTTTTATGAGAACACAGGAAAAAAGAAAGACGGAAATATTTTTGCTAAGTGGAATGTGGCAATTTCCGATGAGTGGAACCTCTACGCCGATGCTCAAATTCGTTGGATAGATTATAAGGTATCGGGTGAAGTTGCTGGGCCTGAACTTTTTTCAGTAAACGATGCACACACGTTTTTTAACCCCAAAGCGGGAGTAGTTTTTAAACCAAACACGCAGCACCAGTTTTACGCTTCGTATGCCAAGGCGCATAAAGAGCCAAACCGAACTGATTTCGAAAATGGAAGTCCTGTTCCAGAAGAATTGGATGACTTTGAATTAGGCTGGCGCTGGAAATCAGAAAATGCCTATATGAACGCAAACCTGTATTATATGGGGTACAAAAATCAATTGGTACTTACAGGTGCAATAGATGAGGTGGGCGCACCTATTCGTGAAAATGCAGGCGATAGTTTTCGACAAGGACTTGAACTTGAAGGCGGATGGACATTCGCCCCTAACTGGAATATACAAAGCAACTTATCGCTGAGTAAGAATCGAAACAAAAACAAATTTTTTGAACGTGACGGGCAGTTGGTCTCTCTAGGAGATACACACTTGTCTTATTCTCCTTCATATGTAGTAGCTGAGCAGCTAACGTATACTACAGACACGTGGTCGGTTTCATTAACAAATAAGTTTGTTGGCGAACAATATATGGGTAATATTAACGCTGAGTTATCAAAGTTAGAAAGCTATTCGGTTCAAGACATTTTGTTTCAGGCGGTATTGATTGCAAATGAAAAGGGTCCGCGCTTAGATATGAATGTACATGTATATAATGTATTGAACGAACGCTACAGTTCTAATGGATACTTCTATACGTATGACGATACTTGGAGCGCTCCTGGCGTAGTAACTACTATTGAAGGGGCTGGTTTTTATCCGCAGGCTGGACGCCATTTCCTAGCAGGATTAACTTTAACATTTTAATTGTAAATACGAACAGCAGTTCCATTTTGCTGCACCTTGTAAAATAGCAGGCTATATGTAGCTCCTTCCGATAGGGGCTGCCCAGTAGCCAAACTATACTTGTAATC
>JAYPBW010000066.1:0-271 GCA_038124405.1 Flavobacteriaceae bacterium
GCCTCAGGTAGTTCAAAATCGTCTACACAGGCAACGCTGACAAGCAGTAGTGTAAGCACAGAAAATGCTTTAACTAGTACCCCCGAAGGATGTGTTGTATTAAATTTTATTTTTTTCATGTTTTTACTGTTTTAAAGGCCTGCACTACAGCAGGCCTTATATTAGAATCAAATCAAACTAATAGCCTGGATTTTGTTGCAATTGTCCCAGGCTTAAACCTATTTCGTATTGAGGAATTGGCAACAATAAATCTGTTGATGCAAATCCGTAT
>JAYPBW010000066.1:281-3141 GCA_038124405.1 Flavobacteriaceae bacterium
AAAAAGCAGAAAGCACTTCTTGAGCAAGGCCAAATCGAATTAAATCAAATAAGCGTTGGTTTTCAAACGCTAATTCAACGCGTCTTTCGTTAATCAAATCTGTTTTGGTAACAATAGTTACAGGAGTAGTTAAACCTGCACGGTTACGTACTTGTTGGAAAGAGGCCAAAGCAGCAGGATCAATGGTTTCGTTTCCACCACCAAGAATTGCCTCAACGTGCATCAGTAATACATCTGCATAGCGGAGAACAATCCAATCATTTCCTGCTTTTGTGGGGTCGGCAGCATACGATGGTCCTAACTCCCCGTTGGGGAAGTATTTTGCCACTTGATATTCATTGGGCTGACTTACGTCTTGACGAAAAGATACCGCGGTACGATTTCCACCTAAAGTTTCAAAAGCTGCACGAACATCAGCAGTAACGTAATTTACTCCAGAAGTTCTACCAACTGCATTTAACCACTCAGCATAGAAGTTTTTTATATCAATACCGCCGGGTGCATACCCTATAGCAAAAATAGTTTCTGCGTTGTTTTCGTTGTAAAATACATCGCTAAAATTGGACTCTAAGCTATAATTTCCACTGCTTATAACACTTTCAAGCAGGGTACGTGCTTGTCCATAGTTCCCAACAGTTAGGTGCACTTTTGCGAGTAATGCTTGTGACGCAGCTCTTGAAGCACGGGTGCGGTAGGTGTTACTCAAATTGGCAGCAGCATCAGTTAAATCACTAATAATTTGTTCATAAACTGTTGCCGTTGGAACGCGTGTAAAGGACACCTCAGTATCCTGTGGTGTAATTACTTCCAATACCAAAGGAATGTCCCCGTATAAACGAACAAGGTTAAAATACGCATGAGCGCGAACAAATTTGGCTTCTGCTTCAAAGGCTGCTGCTTGGTCTGCCGAAGCAGCATCAAGATTAGCCATTACCAAGTTTGCGCGGAATATCACATTGTAAAAGCTGCGGTAATAATCGGCAACAATACCATTGGTGGCTACTACATTGTAACTTTCAAATTGTGCAGCTTCTCCTTCTTGTGCTTTAGTGCGTGTGTTATCACTACGCATTTCTGTTAAATAGAACTCAATTTGAGTGGCATGATTATCATTTGCACTCGTAGAGTTTGCTCCTTGTAAGCCGTCATACATATTAATTACGGCAGCTTCAATTTCAGCTGAAGAATTAAAATAATTCTGTGCATTTACAGCTGAAGTTAAATCGGGAGCCAAATAATCTTTTTCGCAGGAGCCAAGTGTAGCACCTACTAAAATTAACGCTATAATATTTAAATATTTCATTTTTAAATTTTTTAAGATTCCAGATTAAAATTCAACATTCAATCCTATTGACATTGTTCTGAAAATAGGTGATCCTGCACGCTGATACCCGTAAGTTGTAGGCGACGTGTTATTAATGGACTCTGGGTTAAAACCAGTGTAATCATCAGCAGTGATATAGAATAAGTTCTGACCTGAGAAAAATACTCGTGCAGAAGACAAGCTTAAACTACTGATTACAGTCTCAGGAATTCGGTATCCGATATTCAGATTTCGAAGTGCCAGATAAGAGGCGTCCTGAATGATGTCGTTTGTAAAGATCTTTTGCTTAATAAAACCCTGGTCTGGCGTAGTGGCTGGGTCAAAATCCTGACTAGAGTTAAAGTGGTTAAAGATATATTGATCTCCCATATTACGTACTTGGGCCCCTTGACTCGACTGAATCATAAAGCTCATGTCAAAGTTCTTGTATCTAAAGTCATTGTTAATACTCCAAATGATGTCAGCATAAGGGTCTCCCAAAATGGTTTTGTCATCGTCATCAATTAATCCATCACCATTGAGGTCTTTTACATATACATCTTGTGCTTCAGCACCAATGGGGTGATAGGGATCTTTAATGTATTCCAGTGGAATATCACGATCTACTACCCAACCGTAAAATGAGGATATTGGATTTCCAACAGCATTAATCCATTCTGAAGCTCGCTTAGAGTCTACATTTTGAATTTGTCCATTGGCTTCTCCAAAGTTCATCAATTCGTTGTCATTCGAAGAAATTAGGAATGTAGTATTCCATGAAAAATCATTGGAACTGATGTTTTTGGTACGCAATTCAAATTCAATTCCGCTGTTTTTTACTTCCCCTAAGTTTACAATAGCATTTCCAAATCCTGTTGTTGAAGATACCGGGTTGTTAATAAGTAATTGATCACTTGTGCGCTCGTAATATTCCATAGAACCAGCTACACGATTATTGAATAGTGCAAAGTCAATTCCGGGGTTAATTTCAATGGATCGCTCCCATTGTAATCCGGAGTTTGCAATATTGATGGGGTTAAATGCAGAGGCAACTGCTCCATCAACAATTGCGGTTGAAGTTTGAAGTAATGATAAATAAGGAAAATTATTTACCAAAACATCTCCTACGTTAAAGAAAGGATTTCCAGTAACCCCGTAACTAAATCTTAATTTTAACTGATTCACCATAGCATTATCACTTAGGAAATCTTCGTTAGAAACTATCCAACCTACAGAAGCTGCAGGGAAGTCCCCGTATTTAGACTCTGGCCCAAAAGCCGAATATCCATCGCGGCGGAAACTTAATGATGCTAGGTATTTGTCATTGTAAGCATAGTTTACACGCGATACATAGGAAATTAAGCGTTGTGCATAGTTATAAGAAGCGGCTGTAACGGTAGATGGATCTGCTGCACTAATGGTTTGCAAAAGGTCTGAAGTATATCCCTGACCACCAGAAGATTCAAATTCAGTATCCCATTTTTCAGCAGAAAAACCAAGTATAGCATCCAGTTCGTGGCCGTCTTTCACAAAATTATAGTTTAGGAAGTTGTCGGT
>JAYPBW010000066.1:3151-5960 GCA_038124405.1 Flavobacteriaceae bacterium
AAACATCGTAACGCGCATTAGAAGCTCCGTTTCGGTGTGCTAAAACACCTTGCCAGCGGTCTTGTTTGGTGTGCTGAAAATCTCCTAAAAGGGTACTTTTAAAACTTAAACCATCGGCTATTTTATAGTTTAAGTACATGCTCCCGTACAATTTAAATTTATAATCGTTGCGGTCGCGCTCTATAACTTTTGCTGCGGGGTTGGTGTTTGAGGTATTACTAATATCTGTTCCACTGACTACAGCTTCATTGGCATCCATATCCCAGTCATCAAACATGCGTTGTATAGCATAGTCCCCTACTTGGGCATTGGCATACTTACCACCATCGCGTAAACTGTTGATGTTTTGAATGGTATTTTCATCTAAATATGTTGGCAACCACGGCGCTTGACGGAGAATGTCATGCGTAGAACCATCAAAACGACGTCTGTTGGTGTACGATGGGCTAAGGTTAAGCCCTACCGATACTTTATCATTTAGTTTGGTATCAATTTTTAATTTTAAGTTGTACTTTTTAAAATCGTCGGTTAAAAGTACGCCTTGATCGTGAATAAAGTTTAATGCGGTGCTAAAACGAGTTTTATCATTGCCTCCACGAATAGCGAAGGAATGACTTTGGATGACACCTCCGTCAAAAATTACGTCTTGCCAATCACGGTCAACACCAATGTCTAGTTTACGTTGTGTACGAAGCGATAGCGCCCATTCATTGGCCAACTCTTCAGCAGCTTCATCTTTAATGGAGAAGTAATAGGCTTCACTTTGGCGCGCTTCTTTAAAACCAGTATAGGTATTGTAGGTGAACTTGGTTGTCCCTGCTTTACCCTCTTTTGTTGTAATAAGAATCACACCATTTGCACCCCTAGAACCATAAATGGCGGCAGATGCAGCATCTTTAAGGATTTCAAATGAAGCGATGTCATTCATATCTAAGTTTCCGAGGTAGTCATTGTCTACGAGAAGTCCGTCAACCACAATCGCAGGGTCAGAAACACCAGTGATGGATCCTGTACCGCGAATACGAATAGTGGGTGCTGAACCAGCTTCCCCCTCTGTGGCAGCAATATTTACCCCTGAGACTTGCCCAACAAGAGCGTCGTCTACACGAGACACCGCTATTTGATCAAGCTTTTCGTTGTTTACCTTTGAAATTGCTCCTGTTAAATTGGATTTCCGTTGTGTACCGTATCCTGTAACAACAATTTCATCAAGTTCTGCAAAGTCTTCTTGCAGTGTTACATTTAAGGCATCTTGTCCAGTGTATTGAATGCGTTGCGACTGATAGCCCAAATAGGATATTTCAATTAACTGATCCGTAGCTACGTTCAGTGTGAAATTCCCATCAAAATCTGTTGATGTCCCATTGGCAGTACCCAAAACAACAACTGATGCCCCAGGAATTGGTTGTCCGTCTTGTCCAGTTACCACACCACTAAGCTGATTTTGTGCAAAACTTAGCATCGTGCTACTGAAAATAAAAAACATTCCGAGTAAGAGTTTAATTTTCATACATTGTTTAATTGGTTAATCTTTCATTTTATTTGGCTCTATTGAGCGAAAACCAAAACAACATTTTCAAAAAAAGACGTATTTTTGATAGGCTGCTTCGGCAGTTATTCATCGGCTTCAAAAACCTTGAAGCTTTTTTTAAAAAGGATAGTGTTGGCTATCCTTTTTTTTGGCAATCCATTAAATTGGTTTACCAATCTGGTTATCCAAATATAGAAAAAATATTAATCTCACAAAATTCTTCAGAGATTTCTTTCATTATTGCATAAAATCTTCGCGTATAGGGCTAAAAACATCAATCAGCTCTCCGGCTTCGGTGCAAATGGCCCCATGCATTTTATTAGAAGGGATAAAAAAACTGTCTCCAGCCCTAAGTGTTTTGGTTTCTTCACCAATAGTAACATCAAAAGTTCCCGAAGCCACATAGGTAACTTGCGAGTGGTGGTGTTGGTGCATGGGTCCTATCCCACCTTTTTCAAAGGCGACATGGACGAGCATAATTTTATCATCATACCCCATAATTTTTCGTTTTACACCTTCACCAACGGTTTCCCATGAAATATCGTTTGTGATTAAAAACTCGCTACTTGTTCCAAATGATTTCATAAATTAAAATTGTTGTTAAACTCTTTTTTTTGATTCGTGTTACACCGTATATAAATCCAAAAATTATTTCGATGGGGGCACCCCAGGTCCTACGGAAGCTGCTCTAAACCAAACCTCAGTATAGCATCCGTTTTCATATTGTTTAGCAATATCGCCACCATAGGTTTCTGCTCCTGTATGCCAAACCCAATTTGTATTGGGGCTTTTCCCATTGGTTTGATTGTAGGCGCCTTGCTTAAAGTAATTTAATTCTCCTTTATAGGCATTAATTTTTTCTGTTCCATCTTGACCTAGAGGGCCAAACAATTTTTTAACCTGATCGGGGATATCAGATGAATTAACATATTCAGATGAAATAAGATTTTTTGTAAATGTTCTTGTTGGGTGGTTTTTACTTTTAAAAGTGAGGTACATAATCCCCTCAAAAACATTCACTTCATAGCTAAACTCTTCTCCTAAGGCTATTCCATCCACGGGTTCTGGAGGATATTCGGATTTACCGGTGCCAACAGCAGACATATCGTAACCCCAAACAGCAGTTGAAAAATCCCACCTTCCAGAGTTGTCATCTCCTTGGGTATTAATTTCATAATTCCAAAAAACAGAGCCTTTGGTGTGTCCAGGAAATTTTTTATAGAATATTTTTAAGGGTTCATTTTCGTGTCCTTCTCCACTGTGAATTTGTCCCACTAC
>JAYPBW010000066.1:5970-6733 GCA_038124405.1 Flavobacteriaceae bacterium
TTGAAAAGGAAGCGGCAACTCGGGCATCGCCTGTTTCAGAGACTTGCATAATTTTACATGTTCCCGTAAGCCTGCCTCCTGTTTCAGGCACCCATTCTTTTTTTTCGTGTAATTCTGTTCTTGTATTGCTAGAGTTGGGCGATGTTACCCCTGAGTTTGGGGTTTTGTAGACTACCCATCTTCTGGTACCGTCAATTACCGTGTAGAAAAAATCCTTGTTTTCATATTCAACCAAATCTTCAACTCGTGTACCATCACCTAGCAATATTTTAAACTTATCCATAAATGGGATTACTCGATGTGGATACACTACTTTTTTGCTCAAACCATCATTGGCCTCAAAATAACCCGAGTTCGAAAAAGCGTCATTACTAATTTCAATACTAGCTGAGTCAAACCAAACTTCTGCAAAGTTTCCATCTGCGTATTGTTTCTGAAGGTCTCCATTGTGTGTTACAGCCCCAGAACACCAAACTCTGTTTGTTTGAGGACTTTTACCATTAGTTTGATTGTAACTTCCTAACTTAAAAAAAAGCCCCTCTTTAGCATAAGCATTCTGACGTTCAACACCGTCTTGACCAATGGGGAAAAATAGTTCTTTAACTTGTTTTGGAATCTCAGAAGCGGTTGTAAATGATGATTCTACTAGGTTTTTTGTAAATGTTTTTGTTTTATGACCCTCACGAGAAAATATCAGATACATGATGCCGTCTTTTACCTCCACTTCGTAAGAAAATGGCTCACCCAAAGCAATACCCTCTTC
>JAYPBW010000067.1:0-2158 GCA_038124405.1 Flavobacteriaceae bacterium
AGCCGGAGAAAAGCTTGCTTGCTCCGAAAAAACGTTCAGGTGGTCGTAACAATAGCGGACGCATGACGTCTCGCTATATTGGTGGTGGTCACAAGAAACGCTACCGTATTATCGATTTTAAACGCAACCGATTCGATGCTCCAGCCGAGGTTAAATCGATTGAATATGATCCAAATCGATCTGCTTTCATCGCACTCCTTCAGTTTGCTGATGGCGAAAAGCGGTATATCATCGCACAAGCGGGTCTTAAATTAGGTCAACAAGTAGTTTCTGGCGAAAAAGTACAACCCGAAATTGGAAATGCTATGCCATTGGCAAACATTCCTTTGGGTACTATTATTTCTTGTATTGAATTACATCCTGGTCAAGGTGCAACCATTGCTCGAAGTGCTGGAGCTTTTGCTCAACTTATGGCACGCGACGGAAAATTTGCTACCATTAAGTTGCCATCTGGAGAAACGCGTATGATCTTAACAACTTGTATGGCTACAATTGGTACCGTGTCTAATTCCGATCATCAGCTTGTTGTTTCAGGAAAAGCAGGTCGAAGCCGTTGGTTAGGCCGTCGACCAAGAACGCGACCAGTAGTAATGAACCCAGTTGACCATCCCATGGGTGGTGGTGAAGGACGTGCTTCTGGAGGTCACCCTCGTTCTCGTAACGGTATTCCTGCAAAAGGATATCGTACACGAAACAAAAACAAGGCGTCGAACAAGTATATTATTGAACGTAGAAAAAAATAAACAATGGCTCGATCACTAAAAAAAGGACCTTACGTACATCATAGCTTGGTAAAGAAAGTGCAAGCCAATGTTGAATCTGGAAAAAAATCCGTGATTAAAACTTGGTCGCGCGCTTCTATGATTACACCCGATTTTGTTGGACAAACGATTGCTGTACACAATGGTCGTCAGTTTGTACCCGTATATGTAACAGAGAACATGGTAGGACATAAGTTAGGTGAATTTTCACCAACACGTTCATTCCGTGGTCACGCAGGAGCTAAAAACAAAGGAAAAAAATAAGCTATGGGAGTTCGTAAAAGAGAAACTGCAGAACAGCTTAAAGAAAGCAAAAAGCACATTGCTTTTGCTAAGCTAAACGATTGCCCAACATCGCCTCGCAAAATGCGACTAATGGCAGATTTAATTCGTGGCGAAGGTGTTGAGAAGGCTTTATCAATCTTGCGTTTTAGCGCAAAAGAGTCTTCACGCCGTTTAGAAAAACTATTATTATCTGCAATTGCCAACTGGCAAGCTAAAAATGAAGATGCTGATATTGAAAAAGCAGGTCTTTATGTAAAAGAAATTCGAGTAGATGGTGGGTCTATGCTTAAACGTTTACGCCCAGCACCACAAGGAAGAGGTCACCGAATTAGAAAACGCTCTAACCACGTAACTCTCGTGTTAGGAGCCAAAGATAACGCGCTAAGTTAATACTGAATATGGGACAAAAAACGAATCCAATAGGCAATAGACTAGGTATCATCAGAGGATGGGAATCAAACTGGTATGGAGGAAACGACTATGGTGATAAATTAGCCGAAGACGATAAAATCCGCCGCTATATTCATGCACGATTAGCTAAAGCTAGTGTTTCGCGCGTGATTATAGAACGCACTTTAAAACTTGTCACCATTACTATTACTACGGCTCGCCCTGGAATTATTATTGGTAAGGGTGGACAAGAAGTTGACAAGCTAAAAGAAGAGCTTAAAAAGATTACAAGCAAGGAAGTTCAATTAAATATTTTTGAAATTAAGCGTCCTGAGCTTGAAGCACAATTGGTGGCGGCAAGTATTGCACGTCAAATTGAAAGTCGTATTTCATACCGCCGTGCAATTAAGATGGCTATTGCAGCGGCCATGAGAATGAACGCTGAGGGTATCAAAGTTCAAATTTCTGGCCGTTTGAACGGAGCTGAAATGGCACGTTCTGAAAGCTATAAAGATGGTCGAATTCCACTTTCAACGTTTCGTGCTGATATTGATTATGCATTAGTTGAAGCGCACACTACTTACGGTAGATTGGGCATAAAAGTTTGGATCATGAAAGGCGAAGTATACGGTAAGCGTGAGCTTTCGCCACTTGTGGGCATGAGCTTGGGTGCTGCCAAAGGAAAAAACGAAAAACGCGGTGGACGTGGTCCTCGCCGTAGA
>JAYPBW010000067.1:2168-2482 GCA_038124405.1 Flavobacteriaceae bacterium
CCGTAGAAAATAAAGTATAGGTCATGTTACAACCGAAAAGAACAAAACACCGCAAAATGCAAAAAGGCCGAATGAAAGGTCTTTCTCAGCGTGGACATGAATTATCAAATGGGATGTTTGGTATCAAAGCTCTTGACTCCAAGTTTATCACATCACGTCAAATTGAAGCTGCACGTATTGCCGCTACTCGATACATGAAGCGTGAAGGTCAATTGTGGATCAAAATTTTCCCAGACAAGCCTATTACGAAAAAGCCTTTAGAGGTTCGTATGGGTAAAGGAAAAGGTGCTCTCGATCACTATGTAGCTGTAGTG
>JAYPBW010000067.1:2492-6631 GCA_038124405.1 Flavobacteriaceae bacterium
AAAAACTTCCCGTAAAAACCAAATTTGTCGTCGCTCGTGATTACGAAGCATAAGAATTGCACATGAAACAGACAGAGATTAACGAATTATCAGTTGAAGAGCTAAACGAAAAATTGACAGCGATTCAAAAAAGCTATGAAAGCGCTCGTGCTACTCATGCCTTGTCTCCATTAGAGAATCCTATTTCTTTACGTGAGCAACGCAGAACGATTGCACGTATCAAAACAGAATTGACAAAACGAACTTTAGAACAAGCCTAATATGGAAACTAGAAATTTACGAAAAGAGCGCATAGGAGTTGTTACAAGTAACAAAATGCAAAAGTCTATTGTAGTATCTGAAGTAAAGCGCGTAAAGCACCCCATGTACGGGAAGTTCGTTTTAAAAACGAAAAAGTATGTTGCACACGATGAAACAAATGATTGCAACATCGGAGATACTGTGAAAATTATGGAAACACGCCCAATGAGTGCATCAAAATGCTGGCGTTTGGTTGAAATTATCGAAAGAGCAAAATAATGGTACAACAAGAATCAAGACTTAGAGTAGCCGACAATACAGGCGCCAAGGAAGTACTTACCATCCGTGTTTTAGGTGGTACGAAGCGTCGATACGCTTCCATTGGTGATAAAATTGTGGTTACCGTTAAAGAAGCCACTCCTAACGGTTCGGTTAAAAAAGGACAAGTATCTACTGCTGTTGTAGTACGTACCAAAAAAGAAATTCGTCGTCCAGATGGGTCATACATCCGTTTTGACGAAAACGCTTGTGTGTTGTTAGATGCACAAGGTGAAATGCGAGGAACTCGTGTTTTTGGTCCTGTGGCTCGTGAGTTGCGCGATCGTCAATTTATGAAAATAATTTCCTTAGCTCCTGAAGTATTATAGTTATGAGTAAAATTAAATTCAAATCTGGAGATAAAGTACGTGTGATTGCAGGCGATCATAAGGGTACTGAAGGTGAAATTGTTTCACTTCTTCGCGAAAAAAACAAAGCTATTGTGTCTGGTGTAAACCTTGTAAAACGTCACACCAAACCCAATGCCCAAAACCCACAGGGTGGTATTGTTGAGAAAGAAGCGCCAATTGCTATTTCTAACCTTTCATTGTTAACTGCTGACGGACAAACTACTCGTATAGGGTACCGCACAGAAGAAGGAAAGAAAGTGCGCGTGGCACGTAAAACTAATGAAGCTATTTAAGATGAGTTATCAACCTAGACTGAAGACCGAATACAAAGAGCGCGTAATGCAGCGCCTTTCAGAAGAGTTTGGATACAATAATGTGATGCAAGTGCCAAAACTCAAAAAAATTGTATTGAGCCGTGGTGTCGGAGCTGCAGTTGCAGACAAAAAGCTAGTTGATCATGCGGTAGAAGAGCTATCCAATATTTCTGGTCAAAAAGCGTTGCCTACACTTTCTAAAAAAGACGTTGCAACATTTAAACTTCGTAAGGGAATGCCTATTGGTGCTAAAGTTACTTTACGCGGAGACAAAATGTACGAATTCTTTGATAGATTGGTTACAGCGGCTTTACCACGTGTACGTGACTTCCAAGGAGTTAAAGCCGATGGATTTGATGGTCGTGGAAATTACAATCTTGGTATTCAAGAACAAATTATTTTCCCGGAGATTGATATTGATAAAGTGCACAAAATTGCAGGTATGGATATCACGTTTGTTACTTCGGCTAATACAGACAAAGAAGCAAAATCATTGTTGAACGAATTGGGCATGCCCTTTAAGAAAAACTAGTATGGCAAAAGAATCAATGAAGGCCCGTGAGGTCAAAAGAGCAAAACTTGCTGCTAAGTACGCTGATAAACGAGCTGCATTAAAAGCCGCTGGAGATTACGAAGCGCTACAAAAACTTCCCAAAAACGCTTCACCAGTGCGCAAGCACAATCGTTGTAAGTTGACAGGTCGTCCGAAAGGATACATGCGTCAATTTGGGATTTCTCGTGTAATGTTCCGTGAAATGGCCAATAAAGGTCTTATTCCTGGAGTTAAAAAAGCTAGCTGGTAAACAAAAGAATTATGAATACAGATCCAATTGCAGATTTCCTAACGCGCATCCGTAATGCGAATAGTGCCGGACACCGTGTGGTTTCAGTTCCTGCTTCAAAGTTGAAGTTGGAAATCACTAAAATTTTGTTTGATCAAGGGTACATCCTTAGCTACAAAGAAGAAAAAGATACGGTTCAAGGTAGTATCAAAATAGCATTAAAGTACGATCGCCTAACTAAAGAACCAGTAATTAAAAAATTACAACGTATTAGTACTCCTGGACTACGTAAATATGTAGCTTCCAACGAAGTTCCACGTGTTTTAAACGGACTAGGAACAGCAATCATTTCTACGTCTCACGGCGTAATGACTGGAAAACAAGCTAAAAAAGAAAACGTAGGTGGAGAGGTACTTTGTTACGTTCACTAAACCTTAAAGAATTGAATTATGTCACGAATTGGTAATAATCCTATAGCACTTCCAGAAGGCGTCACTGTTGATATTCAGTCTGATGTTATCACAGTGAAAGGAAAATTAGGTGAGCTTTCTCAAACCTATGACTCAATTAATATTGCTCAAGAAGAAGGACAACTTGTTGTTACACGTCCATCTGAGAGTAAGTCGCACAAAGCTAAACACGGGTTGTATCGTGCGCTTATTGCGAATATGGTTAAGGGTGTTTCTGAAGGATTCACAAAAGAATTGGAATTGGTTGGAGTAGGGTACCGTGCTTCTAATCAAGGGCAGAAACTAGATCTTGCACTTGGTTTTTCACACAATATAGTTTTTGAACTTCCAAATGAGGTTAAAGTTGAGACTATTTCTGAAAAAGGAAAAAACCCAATTATCAAACTTAGCTCGCACGACAACCAATTGGTTGGTTCTATTGCAGCTAAAATCCGTTCGTTCCGTAAGCCTGAACCTTACAAAGGAAAAGGAGTGAAATTTGTAGGAGAAGAAATAAGAAGAAAAGCAGGTAAATCTGCATAATAAGTAGGGAAATGAAAATGAATAAAACCCAACGAAGACAACGAATTCAAAAACGCTACCGCGATACTGTGCTCGGTAATGCCAGCACACCGCGTATGTCTGTTTTTAGAAGTAATAAAGAAATTTATGCTCAAATTGTAAACGATGAGACAGGAGTAACCCTAGCGGCAGCTTCTTCTCGCGACAAAGAGTTTACTGAGCATAGCGGAACAAAAACGGAGCTTGCCCAAAAAGTAGGCAAAGCAATTGCTGAAAAAGCGATTGCTGCTGGCATTTCTGCCATTCGTTTTGACCGTGGAGGATATTTGTATCATGGACGTGTAAAGTCTTTAGCCGACGGCGCACGCGAAGCAGGACTAAACTTTTAAGTATGTATCAAGATTATAAAAATGTAGAATTTGTAAAACCTGGTGGTCTTGATTTAAAAGATCGTTTGGTTGGTGTTCAACGTGTTACTAAAGTGACAAAAGGGGGGCGTGCTTTCGGCTTTTCTGCTATAGTTGTAGTAGGAGACGAAAATGGCGTTGTTGGTCACGGATTAGGTAAATCTAAAGAGGTGTCTGAAGCTATTTCTAAAGCTGTAGAGGATGCTAAAAAGAATTTAGTGCGAATCCCGATTAATAAAAGTACACTTCCTCATGAACAAAAAGGAAAATACGGTGGAGCTAGAGTATATATCAAGCCAGCATCTGAAGGTACTGGAGTAATTGCTGGTGGTGCTGTTCGTGCGGTTTTAGAAGCAGTTGGTGTACACAATGTACTTTCAAAATCTCAAGGATCGTCTAATCCACACAACGTGGTAAAAGCTACTTTTGACGCTTTATTACAACTTCGTGATGCGAATACTGTGGCTAAGCAACGTGGAATTTCATTAGAAAAAGTTTTTAACGGATAAGATCATGGCAAAGATTAAAGTTACACAAGTAAAAAGTTACATCAAGCGTCCAGAAGACCAAAAGCGTACGCTTGCTGCCCTTGGTCTACATCGTATTGGTCAAGTTGTTGAACATGAAGATTCAGCTACAATTAAGGGAATGATTAACAAAGTAAAACATTTGGTAACCGTCCAAAACGTATAATATGGAACTAGGAAACTTAAAGCCAGCAAAAGGCGCAGTAAAAGGCGGAAGTAAACGCTTAGGT
>JAYPBW010000068.1:0-4324 GCA_038124405.1 Flavobacteriaceae bacterium
AGCGTCAGCCTTCCAAGCTGAATGTCGCCGGTTCGAACCCGGTCTCCCGCTCAAGTAACCCTTTACCCGTAATGAAACAGCTACTTATTTTTCTTCTTTTTGCCCCTTTAGCAGTAGCACAATCCGATTATCGTACTTGGCTTAGAGGAAAAATTTTATACCAAAATACCAGTGTAGCCGCCGCTAACATAGTAAATACCACCACTCAAAAAGCAACTATTTCTGATGATAACGGAGAGTTTGCCATAGAGGTAAAAATGGGTGATGAGTTGGTTTTTAGTTCGGTGCAGTATCAAATTAGGGTTCTTGAAATTTCTAAAGATATATTACAGCGCGGTAGGCTTGTTATAGATGTAAACGAAAAAATAACGGAGCTTGATGAGGTTGTAGTAACGCCAGAGCAACGTCAAAAGTTTTTGGATGCTCGCGCCGATGAATTCAAACAGTTCGATTATGAACAAGATCGTTCTACTAGAGTGGAAAATGAGCTTATGCGCCAAGGACAACTCTATAATGGCGTGAATTTTGTAAATGTTTTTAAAGCGCTTTATCGTCTTGTAGAAAATAAAGATAAAGTGAAAGAGAAAACCTATTCATTGCAGCCTAGCGAAGTCATACGGCAACTTTATGATGATGCGTTTTTCATGGATCAACTTGAAATTGAACAAAATCAAATTGGACTGTTTTTAATGTATTGCGACGGAGAGATAAAGACCAAAGAGCTACTTGAAGAAAAATCAGATTTTGAAATCATTGATTTTCTTGTCAAGACAAGTCAAAAATTTAATCGAAGAAATTAATGCGTGCCCTAAAATTACTTTTCCTACTGCCTTTTTTGGCATTTACGCCTCATAAATATTATGTAAGCACTTGTGATATGTTTTACAAGCCCGATCAGCAACAATTACAGCTTGTTGTTAGGGTTTTTACAGATGATTTTTCAGCGGCATTATCAAATTACGCTAAAGAAGAGGTCGCCTTAGACCCCGATTCCAAAACCATTGAAGAAATACAAAAGCTTATTCAACGTTATTTTCAAGATCATTTTTTAGTTTATGGCCTTACTGAAGAAAGCACATTTTCATTTGTAGGTTGGGAATATATGCAAGATCAAACCCATGTGTATGCATCATTTGATAACTTGCCTTCTATGGAAGTGTTGGAATGGTCTAACGCTTTTTTGATTGCATCATTTCCAGATCAAAAAAATATAGTAACACTCACTGTAGGAACTCATAAAAAAAGTTTTTTGCACAGTAAAGACCAAAATTTTGGTCAATACCGCTTTTAATTTTCCGACAAACCAATATCTTTAACGAAAATCCATTAAAAATAAAGCCCACATGTTGAAGAAATAGTTCTACCAATCAGAACAATTCCTTTTGACTTGGGTTCAATTAAAACCCTCAAATTATAATTAATTAAAATCAGATGAAATATACTCCACTACTCAGTACTGTATTAGTTTTCGCTCTTTTTTCCTCTATTGCCCAAGAGACTCCGCAAGGACATACCAATCAGAATAAATTTAGACAGCTTTACAATGAATTGGCTACGCCAAATGTCTATCGTACAGCTTCAGGTGCCCCAGGACCAGAGTATTATCAGCAGCAGGCCGATTATACCATGGAGCTTGTTCTTGATGATAATACCCAGCAACTTTTTGGCGACCAAGTAGTCACTTATACCAATAATTCACCCGAAACCCTAACATATTTGTGGGTACAGCTCGACCAAAACGTTCGTGCCCGTAATTCCCAATCGTTTGGCCGCTTAAATAATGGTAGTAATTACTACGGCACACAGCGTTCTGTAGCCCCCGGATTTGTTAACGAATTTATGCTTAACGAAAAGTTTGACGGTGGATTCAAAATAGATGTATTACAAACTTCTTCGGGCAAGGATTTACCCTATACCATACACCAAACCATGATGCGCATTGATTTGCCAACGCCATTGGCTTCTGGTACTTCTATGTCATTTCGATTGAAATGGCATTATAACATTCCGAATCGTCAGTTTTGGGATGCGCGTTCTGGATATGAATATTTCAAAAAAGATAATAATTATGCCTATTTCATTGCGCAATTCTTTCCCCGAATGGCAGTATATAACGACGTGGAAGGATGGCAAAACCAACAGTTTTGGGGCAATGGTGAATTTGCTCTTCCCTTTGGAGACTACGACGTGAAAATTACGGTGCCTAACGATCATATTGTAGAGGCAACTGGCGTTTTGGAAAACAGAAAGGAAGTGTATTCTTCCACAATGATGAAACGCTTTAAAGAAGCTAAAAAATCATATGATGCGCCTGTGTTTATTGTAAATCAGCAAGAGGCAGAGGCAAACGAAAAAAGTATACCTACAGGAACTAAAACATGGCATTTTACTGCCAAAAACGTTCGTGATTTTGCGTTTGCTTCGTCTCGTAAGTTTATTGTAGACATGATGAATGTTGATGTGAATGGAAATGATGTAATGGCAGTTTCTGTGTATCCCAAGGAAGGGAATCCACTTTGGGAGCAATGGTCAACAAAAACGGTAGCCAGCGCTTTGAAGTCTTATTCTCGCATGACATTTGATTACCCGTACCACAAAGCGGTTTCTGTTCATGCAGATGATGTGGGTATGGAATATCCTATGATTTGTTTCAATTTTGGACGTCCTGATGAAACTGGGTATTACAGTGATCGCACCAAATTTTCTATGATAGGTGTTATCATACACGAAATAGGACACAACTTTTTCCCTATGATTGTAAATTCTGATGAACGTCAGTGGGGATGGATGGATGAAGGCTTGAATAGCTTTGTTCAAATTATTGCTGAGCAGGATTTCGGAAAGAAACATCCCGATGCAATACCTGGATTAGACCATTATCCATCCGATGATATGGACCCGCAAAACATTGTGCGCTACATGTCAGGTGACCAAGACTTTATTGCGCCCATCATGTCTAACCCCGAAAATGTATATCAATTAGGGCCAAATGCGTACAGTAAGCCTGCTACAGCTCTTAATATTTTACGTGAAACGGTTATGGGCAGAGAATTATTTGACCATGCTTTTAAAACATTTTCTCAGCGTTGGATGTTCAAGCATCCTACCCCAGAAGACTTTTTCCGCACGATGGAAGACGCTTCGGCGTTTGACTTAGATTGGTTTTGGCGCGGCTGGTTTTTTACTACCGATGTGGTAGACATGGGCGTTACAGAAGTAAAAGACCTAAAAAAATTGGGTGAAGACAAGCGCTATTTTTCAGCATATTACAGGAGAAGCCTGTCTAATTTGACCCCCGGTGAATTGAAAAACACTAAAGAAAATAAGAAGTTCTATGAAGTGGTTTTCGAAAAACCAGGAGGATTGGTTATGCCACTTATTGTGGATTATAAATACGCCGATGGAACTGTAGAGCGTAAAACGTATCCCGCCCAAGTATGGCGTAAAAATGACAATACGATATCGAAGTATATAGCTACAAACAAAGAGCTAATCAGCGTAGTTGTTGATCCTGATAATGCCACAGCAGATATCAATAAAAACAATAATACGTGGCCTAAAGTCATTGAAGAAAACGACTTTGAAAAGTTTAAAAAACAACAATAATAATTCAAAAGCCAACCGCTAAGGTTGGCTTTTTTGTTTCGCTTATATTTGCGGTATGATTTTGTTTATTAGCGGAGCTGAAATTGTATTTATTTTTATGATTGTGCTGTTGGTTTTTGGTGCCAATCGCATACCCGAAATTGCACGAACACTAGCCAAAGGTATTCAGCAAGTAAAGAGCGCTAGCAGAGATTTTCGCCAAGAATTGGAACAATCAGCTCAGAAACAAGGCTTAGACACCAAAGAACTTCAAAAAGAAGTGGATGACCTCAAAAAAGAACTCAACGAAATCACAGGGACTGTTAAACGCAGACGCTAAATTTTTCGAAGTAGCGTAAGACCGTCTCTTACGGGGAGCAAAACAGTTTCCACACGCTTGTCTTTTGTCACTTTTTCGTTAAATACTTGCAAAGCTTTTGTGGGTTCGTCGGTTGCTTTTTGTAATACTTTACCAGACCATAGTACATTATCAGCGATAATGAGCCCATTTGGATTTACTCTATCAATAATTAAATCAAAATACAGCGGGTATTGTTCTTTATCCGCATCAATAAAAACTAAGTCAAAAGTTCCTTTTAGTGCTGGAAGTATAGTAGCTGCATTTCCAAGATGTTGAAAAATAGATTTCCCAAAACCTGAAGCGTTAAAATATCGGCGTTGTATTTCTATTAATTCTTCATCAACAAATAATTCATTTTCTATTAAAAATTTGGTGAAT
>JAYPBW010000068.1:4334-6587 GCA_038124405.1 Flavobacteriaceae bacterium
TTCTTCATCAACATCAATAGTATCAATGCGTCCGTCTGGGGCAAGTCCTTCGGCTAGGCAAAGCGCAGAATAGCCGGTGTAAGTACCAATTTCTAAAACTTTTTTTGGAGTTATAAGTTTAGACAGCAATGCCAACAAGCGCCCTTGATAAGCTCCACTGAGCATACGTGGCTGCAGAATTTTTAGGTGCGTTTCACGTGCTAGTTTTTGCAATAACTCAGGTTCTTCCTCGGAATGCTGTTGCACATAGTTCTCTAAATTTTCGTCTAAAAAATTCATATTTTTTTTGGTCTAGCGTAAGGGTAGCGGTTTAATAATTCTGTTTGAGCATATCCGTCAAGTCCATTTATGGTAACTGTTTTTGCGTTTTGAAGTTTCAGCCATCCATCGGCTTGTTGAATATCTTGATCAGCTATATATACATGTTCGATTTCACTAACTAAAAGTAAGGTGTCATTTTCTTTAATTTCATATTCGTTAAGAAAGCGGCAACCAAGTCTAATTTTAGCACCTTTTACATAGGGCGCGTGAAAACCGTCTACATATTCCTCTTTTAAACTTGTTTGTGAAAACTCTGAAACCTCGGCAGGATATTTTGCAGAGGTGTGATGCGCATCACTAATAATACCTTCGTGGATGTGATTTACGGTAAACACCCCAGTTTCTTTAATATTTTTATAGGTATCACGCGGAACAGTAGTAGGACGTAATACAAATCCAAATAAGGGTGGATTACTTCCCAAATGTGTGATGCTGCTAAACACGGCAACATTAGGCAAACCATCTGTTGATTTGGTGCCAAGCAAATTTGCCGACTTAAAACCTGTACAACTATTAATAAGGTTTAGGCGGAATATTTTATCCATTTGATTAATATCCGAACGGGTGTAATGCAGCATAGCTTTTTTGCAAACTTACGCAATACATTGAATTTAGTTATTTTTGCGCTCCCGGGTCATTAACTCAGTTGGTTCAGAGTGTCGCCTTGACAGGGCGGAAGTCATTGGTTCGAATCCAGTATGACCCACAAGTATACACTGATAATCAGTTTCTTACACCAAAAATCATTCAATTAGTGGATAAAAATGAGGATTACTCTTCAGTTTATTCCTTCCTAATTACACATTCTCCAATCCTATAATGGCTTTTAATTATTTTCTTAAATTCACAACATCAATTTTGAGGTAAGAATTATGAAGAGGATATTGATATTATTTATTTGTTTTCCTGTTTTTTCACAGATTACAGTTGAACCGTTAACAATTTTCGATACGACAAATTTTAAAATACATATTATTGAAAACCCTTATTCTTTTGAAGATTCGAATAATTATCGTCAAGTGAATGGATTCTTAGAGTTTGGACCTCCATTCACACAAGATATTATCCCTATTGATTTAAATGATGATAACAATATTGATTTAATTAACGGAACAATAATAACCCTAAATGATAACTCAGAACAGATTGAGTTTGGTCACATTACGTTACCAATTTATTTACAACATTTAGGAAATTTTCGTTTTTCTGTTTACATGAATCCAGATTATATAAACTATTCATTATTTCATGCTATCCAGGATTTTGAGATTTATGATTTAGACAATGATGGAAATGATGAAATTTTACTTGGAGGTGAACACTTACACTTTTTTAATGTAGGTAATGAGATGTTTCAAAAATCTAATCAATGGTTACAATCATATTCAAATTATGAAACTAAACTCATTGATTGGGATGATTATGTTAGTGAAAATAAATACAATAGGTATTACAAAATAGAAAATGGATACATAATAGATAAGGTAAAAGAGTTTGGAAACAATAATCAATTTGTTTTTGATAGAAGTAGAATGGTAAGTAATTTGTCTCAAGGAATTTTTGATATTAATGGTGATGGTTTAAATGATGTAATTTATAACACTCAACATGAATCAGGTTACAGTTTTGATATTTATTTGAATCAATCAAACGGAAATTTCGATTTCCAAAGAATCAATACGAACTTAACTTTTCATAATAGTAAATTAATACCATTTGATTTTAATAATGATGGATTTTTAGGTTTTTTTGGTTGTGGTACAAATCAAAACAGTGATTGGGTATTGTTTAAGTTAATCAACACTAACGGGACAATTGATTTTGACAATCCAGAACAAATCGATATTGTTAAATCAAATATTGAAAATTACCCTAGTCAAGCAACTATGAGAAATTATTTCATTAATGATATTGATAATGATGGTACTTCAG
>JAYPBW010000069.1:0-6568 GCA_038124405.1 Flavobacteriaceae bacterium
ATCAAATCACGGCACATGTAAACTAAAGAAGCATTTGGACGCTCAAGATAGCCAGGAAGAAGCGCCAAAATTTGATACTTTTCGGCGGCACCGTAAAACTGTGAAAAACAAGTATTAAAGCTACTTTTATATGTTTCTAACGAGCTTACATAGTGCTTGCTTACAGGCCCACCAGTTCCAGAACTCTCAAAAATCATTTCACTTTCACTTTCACAACTTACTCGATGTGATTTAAATAACTCAACAGGTAAAAAAGGGATGTCAGTTAAGTTAAAAACATCGGACGGAGTAATGTTTATCAAATCACAGTACGATCTGTAAACAGTATTATGTGCATATTGATGTGCAAATAAATCCAGTGCTTTTTTTGTGAATGCATTCATGATTTTTCAAATGTATTGATGATTTTTTAATACAAGAAAACGAAAACCTATTCTCTATTTTTTTATTTTTGGTACATAATAATTCTGGCATGAAAAAAAAACACACACGTATTCTTATAGTTGACGATGAGCCAGATATTCTTGAAATTTTAGAATATAATTTAAGTGCCGAAGGGTATCAAGTAGAAAAGGCCAAAAATGGTCTTGAAGCGTTGAAAAAAGCTTTTGAGTGGAATCCTCATTTGGTTTTGTTAGACGTCATGATGCCTGAAATGGATGGGATTGAAGCCTGTGAACAACTCAGAAAATCTCCTAAATTATCAGATCTCATTATCGTTTTTTTAACTGCTCGAAGCGAAGACTATTCACAAGTAGCTGGCCTTGAAGCTGGTGCCGACGACTATATAACCAAGCCCATTAAGCCAAAGGTTCTTATGAGTAAAATCAAAGCCATATTGCGTCGTTTAAAAGGAAATGACGTTAAAAGCGAAATGATAGAGGTTGGAGAATTATTAATCAATCGTGAGGAATACAAAGTTGTGTATCAAGGAAAAGAACTTACACTTCCTAAAAAGGAATTTGAGCTGGTTTCACTTTTAGCATCAAAACCCCAAAAAGTTTTTGAACGTGAGGAAATTCTAACTCGAGTTTGGGGCAATGAAGTTGTTGTTGGAGGTAGAACTATAGATGTTCATATTCGAAAACTACGAGAAAAAATTGGCGATAAACATTTTAAAACCGTCAAAGGGGTAGGCTACAAATACGTTCAATAGTATGGGTAGTACACCACGTAAAGCGTATTTATTTTCCGTTGCATTGGCATGTTTAATCACCTTATTTGCCGTGCTTTTGTATGCTTTAATGGTATTTCTGTTTTCAGAAGAACAACCATTTAGCCCAGATAAAATAGCACCAGTAAGTCTTTTTGTGCTATTTTTTTTCTTGATTACGTTTTTAATATTCAATTTTCATATTGAAAGTTACACGTACAAAAAAATCAAGCAGCTCTATCAAGACCTAGATCCAAATATAAAGGGCGACTTAAATGATATTCTGATTACCAATGATATGGACTCGCTACTCAATAATGTAAAGGAGGCGACACTTCAACGAAATGTCGAAATTAACAGCCTTAAAGATCAGGCTGCTTTTAGGCGTGAGTTTTTGGGTAATGTTGCACATGAATTAAAAACGCCATTATTCACTGTTCAAGGATATATCTTAACGCTTTTAGATGGCGCTATAAAAGACAAGGCCGTAAATAAAAAATATCTAACACGTGCTAGCAAAGGAGTAGACCGATTGATATATATAGTGAAAGATCTGGACTTATTGACCAATCTTGAAAAAGGAAACATTGATCTTGAATACACAAATTTTGATATTCTAGAACTTATTGAAAGCGTTCTTGATATGTTAGAAATGCAGGCCTCAAAATCTAATATTAATTTGGAATTTGATAAAAAATACGAAGCACCTGTTTGGGTTAGTGCCGATAGAGAACGAGTGCAACAAGTGCTGACTAATTTGGTGATGAACTCTATAAAGTATGGTAAAAATAAAGGAACCACTGAGGTAAGTGTCCAGCCTATTTTTGAAAATAAAATAATTGTGCGTATTCGTGATAACGGCGAAGGTATTGAAGAAGAATATTTGCCAAGATTATTTGAACGATTTTTCCGTGTAGATAAAAGTGGAAACCGCAGTATGGGCGGATCGGGCTTAGGGTTGGCTATTGTAAAGCACATCATAGAGGCACACAGCGAACAGATTTTTGTAGAAAGTCAGCCTGAAATAGGCTCTGAATTTTCATTTACCTTAGAAAAAGTAGCTGTTTCTGCAGCCATTTAAATTGACGTTTTGGGAAGTAAAAACAAATTAAAACGCTTTAAAGAAAATGAGTCGTTTGAAAACGTAATTCAACCCTCTAGAGAAGAATTGCTTTCAGGAAATTTTTCTCATAAAGGGGCTTGGTCAGCTCATTTTGGCAATTCTAACCCCATTGTGGTGGAGTTGGGTTGTGGAAAAGGAGAATATACGATTGGCTTAGCGCAAAAAAACCCAAATGTGAATTATATTGGCATCGATATAAAGGGCGCACGATTTTGGCGCGGAGCTAAAACCGCAATTGAAAAAAATATTCCAAACGTTGCGTTTTTGCGAACTCAAATTGAACTCATCGAAGAGGTTTTTACTACAAACGAAGTTTCTGAAATTTGGATTACTTTTCCAGATCCTCAATTCAAGTTTAAACGTACACATCACCGATTGACAAACCCTACATTTCTTTCAAAATATAAATCCATTCTAAAGCCAGAAGGCGTTGTTCACCTTAAAACGGATTCGGCATTTTTACACGGATATACTTTGGGTATTTTGGATGGCTGGAATATTAAACCCCAAATGGCACACCATGATGTGTATCAGTATGTTCACGCCCCAGAAGACGTTATTAGCATTCAAACCTTTTATGAAGAACAATACCGTGAGCAAGGAATCCCAATCACTTATTTAAAATTCACGTTTCCTACTAATGTCTCAATCAATTGATTTTTTTGACCGCGTATACAATGTTGTGCGCCAAGTACCATATGGCAAAGTAACCACTTATGGTGCTATTGCCCGTTTTTTGGGAACTCCCAAAAGCGCCCGAACAGTAGGTTATGCCATGAATGCTGCACATGCCCTAGGCGATGTGCCTGCACACCGAGTGGTTAATAGAAATGGTATGCTTACTGGAAAACATCACTTCGGAGGTATTCATATTATGCAGCAACTGCTAGAATCCGAAGGTATTTGTGTGATTGACGATCAAATCCAAGATTTTGGCACTGTTTTCTGGGATCCTAACGAAGACGTGTTTTCTTGACCCTATGCCTTATATTTGTATTCTTATTTAGACTGAATGAAAATTACACGTTCCGCAATTGAAAATGCGTTGACCACCATTAGCTTACCTGGTGAAGGTAAAAACCTTGTAGAAGCTAAAGCAATTACCAATATTAATATTTTTGGTGATGAGGTAGTCGTGGACGTTATGATGGCAAATCCTACACTTCAAGCAAAGAAAAAAGTAGAGGTGTCAATCATGAGGGCTATTCATGACGAAGTGTATGAAAAAGCAAAAGTATCTGTTAACATAAAAGTTATAACACCCGAAAAAAAGGAAAATCCTAACTTGATAAAAGGGAAACCTATTCCGGGTATCCAAAATGTGGTAGCTGTTGCCTCTGGGAAAGGCGGTGTTGGTAAGTCTACAGTGACTGCAAACTTGGCGGTTTCATTGGCCAAAATGGGCTTTAAGGTTGGAGTGTTAGATGCAGACATTTATGGCCCTTCCATGCCATTAATGTTTGACGTAGCTCATGAGAAGCCCTTAGCTAAAAATATTGACGGAGTATCTAAAATGATGCCCATTGAAAATTTTGGGGTTAAGTTATTGTCTATTGGATTTTTTACTAAACCCGACCAAGCCGTTATTTGGCGTGGTCCTATGGCGGCAAAAGCACTAAATCAGATGATTTTTGATGCCGCATGGGGTGAATTAGACTTTTTACTTATTGACTTGCCACCCGGAACTGGCGATATTCATTTAAGTATCATGCAATCACTCCCTATAACGGGTGCTGTTGTAGTAAGCACACCACAAGCAGTTGCTTTAGCAGATGCCAAAAAAGGGGTGGCTATGTTTCAACAACAAAACATACAAGTTCCTGTGCTTGGCGTTATTGAAAACATGGCATACTTCACTCCAGACGAACTTCCAAATAACAAATACTATATCTTTGGAAAAGAAGGAGCACGCTATTTGGCGGATGACCTTAATGTTTCATTTTTAGGTGAACTACCATTAGTGCAAAGTATTCGTGAGGCAGGAGATGTAGGTCGCCCTGCTGCTATGCAAGAAAACACGAGTATTGAACAAGCTATTACCGATGTAACAAGAGAAGTTGTACGTCAAGTAGTAGCACGAAACGAACAACTTCCACCTACGGAAGCAATTAAAATAACGACTATGGCGGGTTGCGCTGCTGTAACTAAAAACTGACTCATGTCTGATTTAAATCAACGTATAGAACAAGCACTAGAGGAAATACGCCCCTTCTTAAAATCCGACGGAGGAGATATAGCTCTTGTGGGAATAGAAGATAGTACTGTAAAGGTCCAATTAATGGGTGCTTGTGTGGGGTGTTCTGTAAATCAAATGACCCTAAAACAGGGGGTCGAACTTACAATTAAAAAGTATGCCCCCGAAATTCAAGAAGTAGTAAATGTAGTATCTTAAGCAAAAACCCTGTAAAGGTTTTTACTACATATATTTTTACAATTAGCTGGTTTTTCTAGAAACTAGCGCCGCTAACACTCCACCGATAGCATACATACCCATCCAATAAATGCCATCCAAAATATAGAACTCTGCAGTGTATGCAGCAGAAGTAGAAAAAAGAATAGTACTTATAGCTACGACTTCAAGAAGCCATATCCATAGACCAAAAATAAAACCGTTCGTGTTGCTGAAAATACCGCCCGACCATTTCTGAAAAATGTGTACAAAAGCATATGAGAGAATTAGCACACCAACCCCCAAAACTCCAAGCATTATATCGGAACCTCTTGCTGTATTGATAAGTACATGCTCATTAAAACACTCGTCAGTTATGCCATAAAAAACATAGGGTACAAAGAAGAAAAATAAAAAACCACAATTGTGGACCAAAGTATTGATTTTGAAAACATAGTTGTAATTTAAGGTTAAGCACCTCAAAAGTATTAAAAATAAATGAATGCTAATTTGAATATGCGTTGAGCCACATTTCCTGTGTATATTTGTGACACATGGAACAGCACTTTATTGCAAAAAATGCAAAACCTTCTCAAGATCGCTTTACGGCTAGATGGCAAGCTCCAAGTAATATTGCTCTTGTTAAATATTGGGGGAAAACTACACCACAGATTCCAAAAAATGCATCTCTGAGTTTTACTCTTTCAGAGGCCGTAACCCAAACCAAGGTTGAATTTACTCCGCTAGCTAAGTCTGCCCAAAAAGTACAGTTTTCTATTTTTTTTGAAGGACAGGAAAAGCCAAGTTTTCGCCCAAAAATTGAAACGTTTTTGGAACACATTCTCCCTTATCAACCATTTTTAAAACAGTACCATTTAATCATACATTCTCGCAATACATTTCCACACAGCAGCGGAATTGCCTCTTCTGCATCTTCTATGGCGGCTCTAGCAGCCTGTTTAATAGATTTGGAGATGCAACTTGCACCTCTTTCGGAAGAACAAAAAATGAAGAAAACTTCTTTTTTGGCTCGTCTCGGATCGGGGAGTGCTTGCCGTAGTACACAGGGCCCAATGATGGCATGGGGAACGCATCAAGACCTTATATCATCATCTGATTTGGAGGCTGTTGCTATAGAAAATGTGCATGACGTGTTCCTGACTTTTTGCGACACTATTTTACTAATAGACAAAGGTCAAAAACAGGTGAGTAGCACTGTTGGTCATAAACTCATGCACCGGCATCCTTATGCTACACAACGCTTTGCGCAAGCCAACAAACATTTGTCAGATCTTCTTCCCATTTTGCAGCAAGGAGATATTGATACTTTCATCCCGTTAGTTGAGAAAGAGGCACTTGATCTCCATGCTATGATGATGACTTCTGACCCTTATTTTATTTTGATGCAGCCCAACACACTCCATGTTATAAATAAGATTTGGGCGTTCAGAGAAGAAACTAAAATTCCGGTATGCTTTACACTCGATGCAGGAGCTAATGTACATGTATTGTATCCAAAGCATGTGGCGCTTGAAGTGAAGCAATTTATTGACGATGAGTTGCTTTCATTTTGCCAGAATAGACAATGCGTTCATGATTATGTTGGTACAGGAATAAAAAAATACTAAGTTTGCTATTGTGAAGGGTCCACTATTTTATGCTAAAATTTTACTTTTTGGAGAGTATGGGATTATTAAGAACTCCAAGGCACTTTCTATTCCATACAATTATTACAAAGGAGCTTTGCGCATGGACGACAATAACTCCGATGATGCGTTATCTTCCAATACTAAATTAAAAGATTTTGCATCGTACTTGTCAAACATTGATGCCGATTTGGTTCAGTTTGATTTTGACAGATTAAACACCGATCTGAACAAAGGGATGTATTTTGATAGTAGTA
>JAYPBW010000070.1:0-6459 GCA_038124405.1 Flavobacteriaceae bacterium
GCACATGAGCATATGTTGTGAGTGCTGTGGCGCGAAGTACCTCGCCAGATCTTGGAATACCCAAATTGGAAAAATAGGAAATCATTACTGTTAATGTTCGAATGCCAAAAGAGGGTGCATACCCAAGAGGTTTTAGTAAATAATTCCAACGATAGGCACGAGAAAGATGACTAAGCACACCAAAAACAAGCGATAAAAAAACAAATTTCAAATCGGCTTGTTTAATGGCGGTAATAATTTGGATACGATCTTCTTCTGAGGTATTTGAAAATGAAAAATATACTAAATAAAGCCCTAGTCCTAGTGGGACTACATTTTTAAGGAGCTTTAGCAATTTAGACATGGATTTAGTCTAGTGAGTTGGTGGCGGTATTGGGGAAAATGAGGGTTGGCGAGAAGGATTTGGCATCGTCAAGTCCCATGCTCGCATAGCTTATAATAATTACCACATCACCTTTTTGTACTTTTCTTGCCGCAGGGCCATTTAGGGTTATTTCACCCGAATTTTCTCTGCCTTCAATAACATAGGTTTCAAGGCGCTCACCATTGTTTACATTTACCACTTGAACTTTTTCTCCAGCGATAATATTTGCAGCATCCATGAGCGATTTATCAATAGTAATGCTACCGATGTAGTCTAACTCTGCACCTGTTACGGTCACCCTATGTATTTTAGATTTTAAAACCTCAATTTGCATGGCACAAATGTACTTATTTTAATGCGATATTATCGATCAATCTAACGTTCTCAACTGAGGCTGCAACAAATAGGCGTTGACTGGCTTTTGCCTTCACTTCAGAAACTTCATTTAGGCTAGCCTCATCTGCACATATTGCATACTGAAGTGTAAAAGAAGGATGTTTCTCAAATGCGCGCTCAATCACGGCATACATCTCATCTTTAGACATTGTGTTATGAGCACAATAGGATAGGATGTCATAGACAAACCCCGCCTCTTGTCTTGCTTGTGCTGATAGTAAATTATTTCTAGAACTCATTGCCAGACCATTTGGTTCACGAACGATTGGGCATGGAACGATAGTTGTAGGAATATTGTCGCGGTGCACCCAATTTTTTATGATTTGTAGTTGTTGAAAATCTTTTTCGCCAAAATAGGCTCTATTGGGTCGTACCAGACTAAAAAGTTTAGAAACTATGGTAAGTACTCCTTCAAAATGTCCAGGTCTGTCTTTTCCTTCCATTCTTAAATCTAGCCCATCAAATAAAAACGATTGAGCTTGTATTTTTTCAGGATACATATCTGATATTTCGGGCGCAAAAATGTGAATATTAGGGTCAATCTTGTGAATGGCATGGATGTCGGCATCCAAATTTACAGGATAGTTTTCTAAATCATTAGGGTTGTTAAATTGAGTTGGGTTTACAAAAATACTTACCCAAACGGTTTCATTTTCAGAGACTGCTTTTTTGATTAGTTCTAAGTGACCTTGATGCAATGCCCCCATGGTGGGCACCAGTCCACATGAATTTTTTGAACGTTTTTTTCGTGCTTTAGAAAGTTCTTCTATGGTTTGATATATAAACATAGTTAGCGCAGTAACTTGCTGAGCACAAAAGTCGTGTAAATTTTTAGTAAATTTGTGTTTTAATTCACAAATACGACTCGCTCCTTTATGAAAGACAAAAAGATATTGTACATATCATCTGAAGTCGTTCCATACCTTCCACATAGTGAACTTTCCAATTTAGCCTTTGAGGTGCCAAAAATGGTGAATGAACGAGGCGGTCAAACACGAATTTTTATTCCAAAATATGGACTAATTAATGAGCGTCGTCATCAATTGCATGAAGTAATCCGCCTTTCAGGAATGAATATGGTGGTCAACGATATTGACATGCCATTGATTATAAAAGTAGCTTCCATTCCCAAAGAGCGCATGCAAGTTTATTTTATTGATAACGAAGATTATTTTAAAGGTCGGGGCTTATTTGCTGATGAAAATGATGCGCTTTATGCAGATAACGAAGAACGTGCTATCTTTTTTGCAAAAGGGGTCATCGAAACAGTGAAAAAATTAAATTGGTCACCAGACATTATTCACGTTCAAGGGTGGATTGCTTCATTAGTTCCTCTTTATTGTAAACATTACTACAAAGATGAACCGCTTCTTGCCAATACTAAAGTAGTAACCTCGTTTTTTACACCTCCTTTTGGCGGAAAACTTGAAGGAGATTTGTTTTCTAAAATTGCCTTTGACGGCATAGCGTCCGACCAAATTGAAGGATTAAAAGCACCTAGTTTAGACGCCATGTTTGCTAATGCCGTTCACCATTCAGACGGAATCATTATTGCTAGTGATGGCGTGAGCGAAGCAGTTACTAAAGCAATATACAATAGCTCAAAACCCTTGTTAACGCTTTCTAAAGAAACCGACATACTTACTGCCCACGAAACCTTTTACCAGACCGAATTTTAATCCTGATATGTTTAAAAAGCTCCTCCCAATCGCCCTAGTGTTTGTGATAACTTCCTGCGACAAGAAATTTAATGATGTCGGAGCTGAAGTTTTACCACCAAATTCATTTCAAGCAAAAAAAATAACCTATCCCGTTGGTGTATCGCATTCGCTTGTCAATACAGTTCAAACGAATAATCCCACTGTGCTGCATTTAGGTCAACGAAAAGATAATTTGTTTGGTACAACAAATGCGGGAATTGTTTCACAACTCAGTTTAAGTACTTATGCACCAAAATTTGGAGTGAAAACTGCTCAAGAAGAAACGCAAGAGAGTTTTAATGAGCAAGAAACTGTTACAAACGTTTGGCTTGAAATACCTTTTTTTACAAACCAAAACGATGCAGATGGCGATGGATTAATTGATATTTACGACATAGACGACAATGACCCAAATAGTGATTCTGATGGTGATGGTGTTAGTGACAGTGCAGAGCTGAATAACGGGACAGATCCTACTAATCCTGACACTGATGGCGACGGTATTCCTGATGGACAAGATACAGAATCAGTTCATCCAAATCCGGATAAAATGCTTTACGCCGTTGACTCTCTTTTTGGTCAACGTGAAGCGCTATTTAATGTAGAAGTTCACAAGCTTAGTTATTTCTTGCGCCAACTAGATCCGAATCTAAATTTTGAGCAAAATCAAGCGTATTACTCCGATTTTGATAGTAACCTACACAAAGAACTATCCCTTGCTAACGAAGAAATTCAATTGAATCTTGAAGAGATTGTAATTGACGATGCCGCCAACCTTTCCCCAAGATTGCGAGTCCCATTAGATAACGCTGAATTCCAGCAATTGCTTATTAACAAAGAAGGTCAAGTTGAACTTTCATCTATTGAAGATTGGCAAAATTATTTCAGATCAATTTCTATCGAAACAAGTGGCTTTAGCGCACCACTACTCATGCTTTTTGATTTAAGTAGAATGGCAATACGTGTTTCATATACCTATAAAGCTGAAATTGAAGATGATAATGGAGTTGTTAGTATTACAGATATACCTAGTGATTTTTTAATAAATGCAGGGGTTATTCGTTTTAATACGATTGAAAAAACAACAGCACCATCTGCTGCATTAAATGCTATCGTTTCATCTGCTGATGTAAAACAAATAGCCTTAGGTGGCGGTCTGGGTAGCGTTGCTACTGTTTCCCTTTTTGAAGATAATGAAGTGCTAGAGGCCTTAAAAGGAAAACCATGGCTGCTTAACGAGGCGAATCTTACATTTCACCTAGACCAGCAAGCGGTAGACCAATACGATTTATCCATTCCTGAACGAATTTATGTATACAATGCCTTGACGAACGCCCCTATTGTAGACTTTTCACTAGATGGAAGTGCTTCTACCGATTTAACTAAACTTATTTATGGCGGATATTTCACTGAAGAAGATGAGTCTAAATATTATAAAATTAGGATAACAGATCATTTGCGAAACATTATTATGAATGATTCTATTAATGCACCGCTGCGAATATCACTTGCCAACGCGTTTAATACCCAGGCGACTGTGCCTATGGCTCAAGTGAAAGACTCGGAAGTAGATAAAGTTCCTTCTGGTGCTGTAGCAGCACCTAAATCTGTTGTTTTTGTTGGGCCAAACCCAAGCGATTCAGCCTTAGCAGATATTAAATTACAGTTGGAGGTATATTACACAGAAATCGAGTAATTGCGGAACGATTAAAGTTTAAAAGGTTTTATAATTCCTTTCTAAGCCTGGCAACAGGAGCGCCAATCATTTCACGATATTTAGCAACGGTTCGCCGTGCAATAGGATAGCCTTTTTCATTCATTACACTCATGAGCTGTTCGTCGGTGAGTGGACTGGTTTTATCTTCGCTATCAATAACATCACTCAATGCTTTTTTCACTTCAATAGTAGATATATCTTCACCATCCGCATTAGTGATTCCTTCCGAAAAAAACCACTTCACCAATTTAGTGCCATAAGGAGTATCAACATACTTGCTGTTGGCTACACGCGATACGGTAGAAATATCCATTCCAATGCGGTCGGCAATATCTTTTAGAATCATAGGTTTAAGTTTCTGTTCGTCGCCAGTAAGAAAATAATCTTTTTGAAACTCCATAATGGTTTTCATGGTTTCGTATAGTGTATGCTGCCTTTGTTTTATAGCATCAATAAACCACTTTGCGGCGTCTAGTTTTTGTTTGATAAACTGAACCGCTTTTTGCTGTTCTTTGTTTTTTCCTTTAGATTCTTTGTAGCCCGATAGCATATTTCTATAATCGGCAGAAACATGAAGTTCAGGCACATTACGCCCATTAAGCATGAGATTTAATTGGCCGTCTAAAAGTTGAATACTAAAATCAGGAACTATTTGAGCGTTTATTTTAGTGTCGCTACTATATGCTGCACCAGGTTTTGGATTTAGTTTTTCTATTTCCTGCATACACGCTTTTAGGTCGTCATCTTCGATTTTTAGTCTTGATTTAATTTTACTGAAATGCTTTTTAGTAAAAGCTTCGAATTGATCTGTGAGCAATGTAATGGCCGTTGTGACAGCAGGTGTTTGTTGTTTTCGTTTGAGTTGAATAAGTAAACAATCTTTCAGGTCTAAGGCACCAACACCAGCAGGGTCTAGTTGTTGAACAGAATCAAGTACCTTGCGCACTTCATCTTGGTCGGTATAGATGTTTTCTGTAAATGCTAAATCATCAACAACATCAATAAGTTCTCTTCTTATATAACCACTTGTGTCAATACTCCCCACTAAAAAGGCAGCTATGCGGTATTCTTGATCAGAAAAAGTAAAGGTGTCTAATTGCGTCATTAGCTGTTGGTGAAAGCTTACACCAGCAGCATAGGGCACGTGTTTTTCTTCATCGTCGGCGCTATAATTTTGTGCACGAAGTCTGTACTCTGGGATTTCATCATCGCTCAAATAGGCATCAATATCAATATCTTCTGCTTCAATAATTTCACCACTATCGTCATCAGAACTATTAAATTCGTCTTGATCTGCGTCATTTTCTTTTCCCGAGGCTAGAGCAGGGTTTTCTTCGATTTCGCGTAATATATGTTGCTCAAACGACTGTATAGGCAATTGAATCAGCTTCATCAGCTGAATTTGCTGCGGCGATAGCTTTTGTGAAAGCTTGAATTGAAGGTGTTGTTTAAGCATGAGCTGTACTTGGGCTTTTAAAAATACAAAAAACCCTCATTCTTACCTAAAAAGATGCGCTCATAGGAGTTCTTGGATAGGGAATAACGTCTCTAATGTTTGACATTCCTGTGGTGTAAAGAACCAATCTTTCGAACCCTAAACCAAAGCCCGAGTGTACTGCAGTACCAAATCGGCGTAAATCAGTGTACCACCATAATTCTTCCTCGTCGATATCCATGGCGCGCATTCTTTCTACAAGTTTGTCTAAGCGTTCTTCACGCTGAGAGCCGCCTACCATTTCTCCAACACCTGGGAAAAGGACATCCATAGCGCGAACTGTTTTTCCATCTTCGTTCATGCGCATATAAAAAGCTTTAATTTCTGCTGGATAGTCGAACAAAATTACAGGGCTTGAGAAGTGTTTTTCTACCAAGTAGCGTTCGTGTTCACTTTGCAAATCGGCGCCCCAAGCATCAATGGGATACGAAAACCTCTTCTTTTTATTGGGCTTGGAATTACGTAGAATTTCAATTGCATCTGTGTAAGAAACTCGCATAAATTCGTTTTGAGTAACAAATTTTAAGCGTTCTTTTAGCCCCATAGGACTACGCTCTTGTTGCGGTTTTTGCGCTTCTTCTTTAGAAAAACGTTCATCTAAAAATGTCAAATCTTCTTCACAGTTTTCCAATACATATGATAGTACTGCTTTTATAAAATCTTCAGCCAAGTCCATGTTGTCGTCAAGGTCGTTGAACGCGACTTCGGGTTCTATCATCCAAAATTCTGCTAAATGACGTGAAGTATTGGAGTTTTCAGCTCTAAAAGTAGGCCCGAAAGTATACAC
>JAYPBW010000071.1:0-867 GCA_038124405.1 Flavobacteriaceae bacterium
ATTAATGTTCTTGCTTGGAAACGAAAACAATTACGGACTATTCTGGGCAGGTGCTGAAACAGAAGACTTTCCAGACGAAGATGATCAACGCAGAGCTGTTGGTGAAAATCGTGGAAGACCCATGTACAAGCTCATGAACGATGCTGCCAAAGCCATCAAGGCAATTGACGGTTCACGTCCTGTAGCAATTTGTAATGGAGACTTATTGTTCTTGGATATCATTGCCCAAGAATGTACGGACGTTGACATTTATGGTACCAATATGTACCGTGGTATTTCTTTTGGCGACACATTTGACCGCGTTAAAAACGAATATGGAAAGCCTGTTCTCTTTACAGAGTTTGGCTCAGATGCCTTTAATGCACTTTCCAACAAAGAAGACCAAAAAGCACAAGCCACATACATGGTTGGACAATGGAAAGAAATTTACGCCAATGCTGCCGGACTTGGTAAAGCAGGAAACTCTATTGGAGGATGTACGTTCCAATTCAGTGACGGCTGGTGGAAATACGGACAAACCGATAACTTAGAAGTTCACGACAATAACGCATCTTGGTCTAATGGCGGATATCAATTTGATTATAAACCAGGGCAAAACAACATGAATGAAGAGTGGTTTGGAATCTGTGCTAAAGGTCCAAACGATGCTCGCGGACTTTATGACTTATACCCAAGAGCTGCATATTATGCACTTAAAGAAGCGCATACACTGAACCCTTATGGCGAAGGTGTTGATGCTGCATTTGTAGAAAATCATTTTAACAACATCCAACTCATGGATGCTGTACTTCGTGCTCGTGGCGATAAAGCTGCTATGGGTGGTGATGAAAAACTTCGAATTAGTAACCTTAGAGCTGAGTTTACGAG
>JAYPBW010000071.1:877-6352 GCA_038124405.1 Flavobacteriaceae bacterium
ATAATACATGAGGAAGTTTAACTACAACTCCAGAAACCGCTAGCGCTGAAGAAACAGTATATCCAGATCATTTAGGTTTTGACCACATGCAATCTTACTTTGTGGGGGTAGAAGGAAAACCTGCTCCTGGAATGCGTGCCGAAGTTAATGTAAATGTATTGGGCAATATTGCAGACAATCCAATTGATGAAATTTTCTATGAAAATCGCGGAAGACCTGTCAAAGTAATGTCCGATTCTGGGGAAGTTATTACTATGAACGATCCAAATAGAGTTCAGATATATAATGCCGAATTTGAGTGGAATGCTAAGAACTTCGATTTAAGAGGTTTCTACAGAACAGGACACTACCATTGGGCATACGAAGGAGATATTTTTAACCTTTATCCAGAAGCATATTACGGCCCTAACTTAGACTTGTACAATGGAGAAATTTTAGGCGCAGAACTAGATGCTAAAGGAGCACTTACGGGATTGAAAGCTGCTTTTGGACCTCAACTTTGGTGGGGCGCTAATCCCGCTGTACTGTTAAAATACTCTAAGGAAGTACTTAAGTGGACGGTAACAGGAGTGTACCACAGAGATCTTGTTACTAACCTAGAATATGATGAAAGCGGCAGACGTGTACTAAACCAAAATCAACTTACATCTGGTGTAATTCCAGCATGGCCAACAGAGCGTGCTACCATTGCTTTTGAGAGAAAGTTTGGTAATGTGGGGATTACTTTTGGAGGGATTTGGGGCGGTAGCCCATTGAATGGCAGTTCATTCCAAGTGGTCGACAAAAACCTTCACTCTGTACTTGTGGATAAAATCAATGAAGATGACAACTTTGGTGCGAAAGCGAAAATCACTTATCAAAAAGGTAGATTTAACTGGTATGCGCAAGGATCATACATGGGTCTCGTTGCCAACGGTGGCGCTGACCAAACCAAAACCTTTACGGGATGGAGACTTAAAGATTCGGGTAGTGGAAACATGACAAATGTTCTGTCAGGATTTACCTATTCAGCGGGTAATCTTCAAATTGCACCAAACTTTTTGTATCAAAAACCATTGGTTGATCCAATGCCAAATACCTCATTTGGACCTGGAAGATTACGTAACGTAATTGATGATCCATTTGCTGTACGTGGTGGAAATAGAGAAACACTAGGTGGTGAAATTTTATTCACATTTGATCCAACGCCCGGAACTTGGATGTATGAGTGGAACAACGATGTAGCCGAAGATGCCAAGTTTGCTATGAGTGCTGGATTTGTATTTAGACACATGCCAACTACTCAAGATGCTCACATTGGATTTTTGGCAAATCGTCAATTCTTTGCCTTTGGTCAAAGCACACCCGCCGAAGATCTTTGGGAAGCACACACACGTATTGTTTCAAAGCTAAGTCCTGAACTAGGTTTGATAGGTAACTTCTATTACGGTAATGGCCAAGCAAATGGTGATTCGGTGCGGACGATTACACGATATGGAGGAGATATCAGAATGATTTACAAAAACATGAAAATGATATCGCATGTTAAAGTTAATGATTGGGGTCCTTTCGACTACCACCGCGACTTTAACCTTACATTCCCATTACAGCTTATGGTAGATTTTTCTACTTCGCTTGGGAAGCAAGACTGGTTTGGATTACCTAATACTCAAATTGGAATCAGAGGAACATGGAGATCGTTAGATCAATATTCTCCTCGTTACTCTCCAGCAGCAACTACTGCAGGAATTCCAAATGCTACAGTGGTAAATCTTACAGGATATCCTGAGGGATCAGAATGGGAGATTAGAACCTATGTTCACATAAATATTGGCAAATAATAAATTAATTAAGATGAAAAAATTCAAATATACATCGCAAGTTACCATAGCCATTGCAACTGTACTAGCTGCAATAACGGTTAGTTGTGAAAGAGAATTTTCAGATGAAATTACATTGGCGAAATATCCCGCAACACCAGAAGTTTTTACAGACTTTCCTGTAGGGCTGACCGACCAATTTTTTATATCATTTGATCCTGCGAGTGGTGCTAATGTCAATGGCTTTGACGTGGATAACAACTCCTATAAGGGCACAAGTGCTATTCGTATAGACGTTCCTCGAACGAAAGACCCTGAGGGGGGATATATAGGAGGAATATTTAAAGATCGCGGGAATGGTAGAAATTTAACAGAGTATGACGCCCTAACCTTTTGGGCTAGAGGGACAACAACTGCTAATATTGATTTATTTGGCTTTGGGTTAGATTTTGAAGGCGACAAATATAGCGTAGGATTGGAAGACATACGCCTAAGTACGAAATGGAAGAAATATGTTATTCCAATCCCTGATGCTTCCAAATTGGTACAAGAAAAAGGAGTGTTCTCCTTTTCAGCTTGTGCGTGTTCAACACTTGGAAATGGGTATACGTTTTGGCTTGATGAGATTCGATTTGAGAAACTCGGCAATTTAGCACAGCCTAGTCCAGCCATTTTTAATGGAGATGATACAGAAGTGATTTCGTTTAATGATGCTGAAATTGAAATTACAGGGACTACGCAAACCTTTAGTTTAGGCGATGGTTCTAGTGTGACGGTTGCTGCTGCAAGTAGGTATTTTGACTTTACTACTTCAGACCCGTTTGTAGCTCAAGTCAGCGAAGATGGAGTAGTTACCGTAGTCGGTGAAGGAACTGCAAAAATAACAGCGAGCTTAAATGGGATTGAAGCGGCAGGGTCACTTACTGTTAATTCAAAAGGTAGGTTTGATTTACCTGAAGCTCCACCACATGATGCTGCGAATGTTATTTCTATTTTTAGCGATGCTTATGAAAATGTAAATATTGATTTTTATAATGGGTATTGGCAGCCATGGCAAACAACTACGTCTGCAGACTTTGATGTGAATGGTGATAATATTTTGAATTATGAAAACTTCAACTTTGTTGGACATCAATTTTCAGATCCAGTTGTAAATGCTACTGCGATGACACATATGCACCTTGATGTTTTTGTTCCTGGGGCCGTACCAGCAGGAGCGAAACTAAAAATCACAATCAAAGATTTTGGTCCTGATGGTGTAGATAGTGCTTCGGATGATAAAACACAGGCTTATACTGTTGACACAGCAGATTTGACAGCAGATGGTTGGAGTAGTATCGATATTCCATTGACAGTTACGCCTCGTACTAAAATTGGACAACTTATCTATGAAAACGATGGGGCAAACCCTTTGAACAACATTTATTTAGATAATGTGTATTTCTACAAAGAGTAAGCACACTAAAAAAAATGAATTATACCAAAATGTAATCATATTCAATGTAAACGCTATCCCTTTGGGGTAGCGTTTGCCATTGTATAAACAACCACAAGACATGCCCTTTCATTTCTAAAATTACAGTGTAATTCAAAATATTTTGAACGAATGAATAACATAAGATTAATGCCTTTTCTATTACCATTTGTTGTATTGTTTTTTGGCTGCCAAAAAGACGGCGATAGTGTTTCTAATCCCGAATCTCCCGACACAGGCATGACCCTAGTGTGGTCTGATGAATTTGATGACGATGGGTCTACCTATATGTCAGGAGTTAATAACCCTATTGATGCTACAAAATGGTTTCATCAAACCAGAATACCAAATGGAAGCAGTTGGTATAATGGTGAAATTCAACACTATACAAACCGAAAAGCGAACACCTATGTTTCAGACGGAACACTAAAAATTGTAGCTAAGCGTGAGACTTTTACAGATCAAGGGCGCACCAAAGAGTTTACTTCTGCTAGATTAAACTCAAAATTTGCATTTACATACGGAACAGTTGAAATAAGAGCAAAGCTTCCTTCAGGTGTGGGCACATGGCCCGCCATTTGGATGTTGGGTAAGAATATTAGTGAGCTAGGAGCCTATTGGCAACAAGAGGGCTACGGCACTACTACATGGCCTGCTTGTGGCGAAATTGACATCATGGAGCATTGGGGAAAAAATCAAAACTACGTGCAAAGTGCATTACATACCCCATCCTCAAATGGAAATACGGTTAATCATGATGGAAGAAGAATTTCTACCGTTTCTACTGAATTTCATATATATAAACTGGAATGGACAGCGCAAAAAATGACCTTTTCAGTTGATGATTATGTGCATTACATCTACAATCCGTCGGCAAAAAATGCGAGTACATGGCCTTTCAACTCAGATCAATATTTATTATTGAACATTGCCATAGAGGGAGGAACAAACCCTGCTTCTTTTGTTGACACTGCGATGGAAATAGATTATGTGCGCGTATATCAATAACCAAATCAAATAACCTGCGGAAATACTTATGTTTTTAGGCGAAAAAAATTATGATTGTGCCCAGCAAAGCATAGAAACTTTAAATAAAAAATTGATAATGAAACCTGACGACGCTATTTATTTTGGCGCTCAACGCACCCAACTTATAGAAAAAGAAGTTAAAGGAGAAGAAATAATAAGAAACGGAGAAACCTTTTATAAGATTTCTAACGCTGATGGGATGCGTCCGTTTTTTATGAGCATAGTAAGTAATTCTAACCACTGGATGTTTATTTCTAGTAAAGGAGGTCTTTCTGCTGGAAGAAAAGACAGCAACAATGCTCTTTTTCCATATTACACAGACGATAAAATTACAGAAGCTTCTGAATTAACAGGAAGCAAAACAATTTTTATTGTTTTAAAAAATGGCAAAAAATACTTGTGGGAACCTTTTTCCGACAAGCAAGAAGGACTTTACAAGCTCACACGCAATTTGTACAAAAACAGCTATGGAAACAAAGTAATTTTTGAAGAAATCAATCATGATCTTGAGGTAACATTCACTTACGAATGGAACTCGTCAGATAAATTTGGTTTTGTTCGCACTTCTAATGTTACCAATAATGGCGCTGACGATATTTCTTTAAAGGTGCTAGACGGTATTCAAAATTTACTTCCCTATGGAGTTGAACAAGCACTTCAAAACGCGAGTAGCAACCTTGTAGATGCCTATAAAAAATGTGAACTTGAAACAGATTCTGGTATAGGGATTTATTCTCTTAGCGCCATCATAGTAGATAAAGCAGAGCCAAGCGAAGCGCTTAAAGCAAATGTGGTTTGGTCTATTGGCTTATCAAAGGCAAAAAAACTTATTTCTTCACTTCAACTAGATGCCTTTCGAAAAGGTCAGAATGTAGACCAAGAAGTAGATATTAGAGCCGAAAAAGGCGCTTATTTCTTGGCAGACGAAATTTCATTGGCAGGTAATGCAGCTCAAAGCTGGATGTTGGTTGCCGATGTAAATAAAACGATTTCTGATATTGTTGCCATAAAAGAACAATTGCAACAAAACACGGATTTACAACAAGAAGTTTTACAAGATGTAGAAGACGGTTCAAAACATTTGGTGGAGCTCGTAGCAGCAGCAGATGGGCTGCAAATGACAAACGATAGACTCCGTAATATTCGTCATTTTGCCAATACGATGTTCAACAT
>JAYPBW010000072.1:0-943 GCA_038124405.1 Flavobacteriaceae bacterium
CTTCTATACTTTCAATGTCGCGTGGATTAATTCCGTTTAGTCCACTTTGCACATCCTGACCAGTATTGCCAGTCGACTGATCAACTTGCATATTATCCTCAGCAGCTGAAGAAACAATTATACCATCAACAACATAAAGAGGTTCGTTATTTCCTCTCAAACTATTTGTACCTCGGATTCTAACACTGACACCGGCGTTAGGGTTACCAGCACTTTGCGTTACTTGTACACCAGCAGCTCTTGCCTGTATAAGTTGATCTATACTGTTTACTTGGCGGGAAAATTCCTCATCAACTTTTACTGAACTAACCGCTCCTGTAAGATCGCTTTTAAGAACAGTACCATAACCCACAACAACGACCTCTTCTAATTCAGAGACATCTTGTTCTAATGAAATGGTAATGTTGGTTTGATTGGTAACATCTACCTCTTGGGAAATAAATCCAACGTATGAAACAACTATTTTGTTATCATCGGCAGTTAAGGTTATGCTAAATTTTCCGTCAAAATCGGTTACCGAACCAATATTGTCAGACCCTTTAACCTGAACCGTTGCGCCAGGAAGTGGACTCCCCAAGTTGTCATTTACAATTCCTGTAAGTGTTTTTCCTTGCGAAAAAACAGTAAACGGGACAAATAATAATACTAGTATTAATTTTTTCATTGTTATTATTTTGGTGATGTATAAACATATAAATATCCTTTTTTTTTAGTTACAACTTTTGTGTTATAGAATATAACTTTTGTGTCAACCTTGGCTTTAAGTTGCTGTTTAAAAAATAAACCCCCGTTTATTTTAAGATAATCTAAAAATTTATAGCATTTAGTCAAAATTTTATAATTTGTTTTTTAGTAGTTTTTAATTTAGGTGTTTATGTATAATATTTAAAAAAAGGTAGTTGTTAGAAAAAAAAATCTCCGCAATTTGTAAATATCTTCTTTG
>JAYPBW010000072.1:953-6193 GCA_038124405.1 Flavobacteriaceae bacterium
GGTTTGAGCTTTGCTTTTTCACAAAGTGACTACTACGTTTCTGACATTATTGGAGACGACAACTTTTCTGGTTCAGAATCGCAGCCATTTAAAACAATCAACAAAGGAATCTCACAAGTGGAAGCGGGTGGAACTGTTTTTGTGATGAATGGTACTTACCGTAACAGCGGGTACGGTTCAGTAAGCTTAGACCCCTACCAAAATACAAACAACGAACACGTTGTAACTATTAACAAATCGGGGGAAGAAAATGCGTATATAACACTCAAAAACTATGATAACCACACTCCGAAAATTGAGTTTGACGGAAAGGGTGGCATTATCATTAATAGCAACATAAACTATATTATAATCGATGGTTTTACTGTTGAAGGGCCTTCATCTAATATTAGCTATTCGCAAGCTATTGCAGATCGAAACTATAAAATTCAAAAATTTAATGAAACGGGAAGTGGATCGGCATATAATAGTCAGGTTAGTTATTTTTCTGGAAAAGGTATTTGGGGTGGATATGGAGCGCACAATAACATAATTATTAGAAATAATATAGTTTACAATACACCTGGTTCTGGGATTAGGTTCAATAAAAGTGACTATATAACCATAGAGTACAACACGGTTTACAATACTACCTGGTGGACTTCCTCTGCTTCCAGCGCCATTGTATTAGCAGAAACTATTGCAGTTGATGGGGATAACACAACAGCTACTAAAATGATTTTTCGTGGAAATACAGTGTATAATAACTGGAATAGAATTCCATTTTTTATGACCTCCCCTCCTGATAATTCTATTCCCCCAAGTGAGGAATACGGTAATGCAGCGTATAATAATATTTTGGACGGACAAGGTATTTACGTTACCCGAAGTGATGAAAATTATCAAGGCACATTTCTTATTGAAAACAACCTCTGCGTAAATAATGGAAAAAACGGAATCAACTTTGATCGGTCCTTAGCAGGTTCTGTGGTGGTTCAAAACAACACCCTTTACTTTAATGGCGTCCATGAAATTGTGCAGGACCTATCAGAGGTCGAAGGAAACCCAACTCACCGAGGTCAAAAAGTAGGTGGAATAAAAGCAAACTATGTTAAAAATATAACAGTTGCCAACAATATCGTAGTCACGCGCGACAATAACTTTACTGCATTGGAAACACCAAATTTTACGGGCACAAGAATAATTACGAACAACATATTTAAGAACGGTAAACTCCCTTCTGGTTCAGATGTAACATGCTGCAATCAAGTGGATGTTGACCCCCTTTTGGTCGATGTTCCTACTACGGCTAATGACGCAACTACCATGAGTCAATGGGCTGGATATCTTCAGGGAACTGATTTTTCTCTATCAGCAAATTCACCGGCAATTGATGCAGGGAACCAAAATTACGCCCCTACTGTAGATATTGATGGGAATTCACGTCCGGTACCAGATACAAACGTTATATCATCAACAAGTTTTGAGTTAAGTACAGATGGCTGGTCCAATTTTGGCGCAACCACACAAACGAGTAGTTCAACTGCTAAAACTGGAGAAGCTAGCCTTAAAGTTACAAATCGATCAGAAGAATGGCACAGTGCCAAACTTGATCTAAACGGTATCTTAACTGTAGGGGAGACCTACACCTTTTATGTATGGGTAAAGCTGGGTGATGGTGTTAGTGGTAAGGCAAAGTTGACAATTAAACAAACCACCAACGGTACTGCCAGCTATACAGATTTGAGTTCAGAAATTGATGCATCTAGCTCCAATTGGGTTCGCTTAAATGGAGATTTCACGCATACAGCGGCAGATGATACATTTGTATATGTCAAAGGACCAGCAATCGATGCTTTGCATTCTGGTGATTTTTATATCGATGACTTTTCGATAGTAACAGAGAACAGTCAAGAAGTTGATTTTTCAAGCTTTGGGGATACTATCGATATTGGAGCGTATGAGTACTCGGCACCCTTATCTACAGAAAGTCCCACAGGAACATTATTAAACATAATAGCCTATCCAAATCCAGTAAGTGACTTTATAACTTTAATAAATTTAAATGGCCAAGAATCCATAGCAGTACATAACATCTTAGGTAAAAAAATTAAACTTCCAACACTTCAATTGGACAAGAGTGTACAAATCAATTTCTCAACACTAAAAACAGGCATTTATTTTGTTACCGTATTGAAAGAAGACGGAGATTCAAAAACGATTCAAATAATCAAGAAATAGAAAAAACACCTTCTTTAGGTAAGGAAGGTGTTTTTTGTTTAAGAAATCAATTGTAACTACTAGGGGGGTTATTTTTTCCACAGTTTAGTCATCTCTTCAAGAGTTTTACCTTTTGTTTCTGGCACATATTTCAGAACAAAAATAGCGGCAAATACAGACATCAATCCATAAATCCAGTAAGCAAAACCATTATTAAATGTCTCAATTAAATATGAATTTTCATTCATAATTGGGAATGAAGCTGAAACAAGCCAATTGGATAGCCACTGAGCAGCCACCGCAATAGGCATTGCTTTGTTACGAATGTCATTGGGGAAAATTTCAGACAATAACACCCAAGTAACTGGACCCCAACTAAGGGCAAATGCAGCAACATATATCATCATACAAATAAGAGCAGCATAACCACCTATTTGAGTGTAAAATGCAACACCCAAGGCAATCATAGAAACCGCCATTCCAATAGCCCCAATAAACATCAGTGGTTTTCTACCATAATTATCTACAGTCTTTACAGCAATTATGGTAAAAAGGAAATTGACAATACCTACAACAATAGTCTGAAGCAAGGCAGCGTCTGTTCCTAAATCCAAGGTTTTGAAAATTTCAGGCGCATAGTAAAGAACCACATTAATACCAACAAACTGTTGGAAAACAGAAAGTAAAATACCGATTATAATAAGTTTCCAACCGTATGATAAAGCACTGTTAGATTTTACCACAAGGGTATTTTTGATGTCTTCTAAAATACTTTTTGCTTGGCTCTCGTTATTAACTTTTTTCAATATTGTTAGGGCTTCTTCTTCTTTGTTATGTAATACTAATGATCTAGGAGTGTCCGGCACAAAATATAAAAGTAGCAGAAAAATAGTTACTGGAACTAATTCGGAGGCAAACATATACCTCCATCCAATGTCATTCAACCAAGTATCATCTCCGCTTAGAGCAATAAAATAATTGACAAAATACACGACCATAAATCCACCAACAATAGCTAGTTGATTATAGGAAACTAACTTACCCCTTTGTTTTGCTGGTGCAATTTCAGCAATATAAACTGGAGATAACATAGAGGCAATTCCTACCCCTATACCGCCAATAAAACGATAAATCATAAATATAGTAGAAAGGGTGTGGTCTCCTTTTCCAAGGGGTTGCAGAAATAACTCTGGAAGTGCTGAACCAAGTGCAGAAATGAAAAAAAGAATTCCTGCAATAACTAAGCCTTTTTTTCTACCAAACTTTTTTCCAATTACTCCCGCAACAGCTCCTCCTACAATACATCCAATAAGTGCAATGGAAACCAGCCATCCTTTTAGTGAACTAGCCGCTAATTCATCTAATCCCTTTGGTTCAATAAAAAAAGTATCCAAAGAGCCAACGGTTCCAGCAATAACCCCTGTGTCGTAACCAAAAAGCAGTCCACCCAATGTAGCTACTAAAGTTAACCGAAGTAAATACGATTTGTTTTCCATAATCTATTTTTATATGTGGTTGTTTATTATGTTTTCTAAATATTCTTGTTTTCCGCTTGCGGGTACTATAGCTGAATTATTTGCACCTGCAAAGTTATATAAATCAGTTAAGTTCAAGCTTCCTTTTTCAAATTCGCTACCATTCCCTTTATCAAAAGAAGCATAACGTTCCTTTACAAAAGATGAAAATTGAGCGTCATTTAAGACTTTATCAGCTACTAAAAGTCCGCGGGCAAAAGTATCTGCCCCGCCAATGTGCGCGTGAAATAAGTCTTCTAAATCGATAGAGTTACGTCTAATCTTTGCATCAAAATTGACACCACCGCCTTGCAATCCTCCAGCTTTTAGAAAAACCATCATCGCCCTAGCCGTTTCCTCTATGTTATTTGGGAATTGGTCTGTGTCCCATCCATTTTGATAGTCACCTCTGTTAGCATCAATACTTCCTAGCATATTATCATTGGCAGCTACGGTCAGCTCATGCTCAAAAGTATGTTGCGCCAAAGTGGCGTGGTTTACTTCTATATTTAATTTGAAGTCTTCGTGTAATCCATAATTTTTGAGGAAACCAATAGAAGTTGCTGCATCAAAATCATATTGATGCTTACTAGGCTCCATCGGTTTTGGCTCGATAAAAAAGGTTCCTTTAAAGCCTTGTGAACGTGCATAGTCCTTTGCCATAGTTAAAAAACGTGCCATGTGGTCGAGTTCACGACTCATATCTGTGTTGAGTAAGGAAATATAGCCTTCACGCCCACCCCAAAAAACATAATTTTCACCATTTAGTTTTATTGTTGCGTCTAGAGCCATTTTAACTTGAGCACCCGCATGTGCAACTACATTAAAATCGGGGTTGGTTGCTGCGCCATTCATATATCTTGGGTTTGAAAAGCAATTGGCTGTACCCCACAAAAGTTTAATTCCTGTCTCTTGTTGTTTTGTTTTAATGTAGTCCGTAATGGTGTTTAATCGTTTTTCTGATTCAGCCAATGTATCGGCTTCTTGTATGAGATCAAAATCATGAAAGCAGAAATAATCAAAACCCATTTTGGATATAAACTCAAAGGCAGCATCTGCTTTGTCCTTGGCAGATTGAATGGGATCACTACTGTTGTCCCAAGGAAAATTTTGTGTGCCTGCCCCAAATGGATCTGCACCCTGTCCACAAAAGCTGTGCCAGTAAGCAATAGCAAATTTAAAGTGTTCACGCATTGTTTTTCCTGCTACTATTTGATCAGGATTATAATATTTAAACGCAAATGGATTATCAGATTCTCTTCCTTCAAATGCAATTGACTGTACTCCTTTAAAGTATTCTTTATGTCCCACGGTTTGGTTTTTAAGGTTTATTAATTGTTTCTTTAAGTTCTTTTTCCCATTTGGAATATGCTTCCAAATACATCTCTTTATTTTTTTGTGGCGTGTAACTACTACTATAATCTTGAATGCTCTGTGAATCCATATTGGACAAATCCATTGAAGCGGCTCTTGCGGCACCAACGGCACCAGTTGTATTGAAAATTTCAATTTCCTGACCTATCAAAG
>JAYPBW010000073.1:0-1777 GCA_038124405.1 Flavobacteriaceae bacterium
CTCTAAAGCAGTATTGGTAAGCACATGCTCTGGGACGTAGCCTCCGACGGCGGTTATGGCTGCAGTTTTTGAAGTCATATTAACCGAATTGCACTTTAGCACAATTCTACAAATTTCGGCGAAAATTAGTAAAAATCGACTCATTTTGGGCAAAAAAATCAAAAAAATTATCAAAAAGAGCCAAAAAAAGCGTCTTTTAAGAAAGACGCTTAAAATATTTAGGATGTGAAAAAATTATTCTTCTACTTCTGCAGAATTGTCAATTAATACTTTTCCACGATAATATAATTTTCCTTCATGCCAATGCGCACGGTGATACAAATGTGATTCACCTGTTGTTCCACAAGTTGCAATTTGCGGCGCCACTGCCTTATAGTGTGTGCGGCGTTTATCACGACGCGTTTTGGAGATTTTTCGTTTTGGATGTGCCATAACAGCTGTTTTAGTCTTTTTTTAATTTTTTTAACGCATCCCATCGGGGATCTGTTGTTTCAGGCTCTTTATTGCTTTCTTTAGGATGTAATTCCTCTAGGCGGTCAATCAAATCTGATTGCAAACTGCCATTTTCAATACCGGGATGTACTCTTTTTTGTGGAACTGCCAACACTACGGTTTCAAATAGCGTTTGTGCAAGATCAAGTTGATGAGTGCCGTGAGGTAAAATAAGCAAATGCTCATTTTCATCATTAAACGTGTCCCCAAATTTTACAACCAAATTGTGTGTTGGTTGTATAGTCAAGTTAAAGGGTTCATTGGTCACATCACAACTGACATTTAGTGTTCCAGAAATTGAGAACTGTATTTCAAGCATGGTAGCTTTTTTATTCAGCTCAATGTGTGCAACTAGTGCAGCATCATGGAATTCGGTATAGTTAAAAGCATCAAAGAACGTCGATGTAATGTTCAAATTAAAATGATGTAATCCTTCTTTCAGACCAGCAAATGGCAGCTTAAAAAGAGCTAAATCATTTTTTGCTTCGTTCATTACAGTCGGCAAATATATAAAATTTGGTGGTACAGCTCCCTTTTTAAGCGTTCTTTTGACGCTTATCTACAATACGGCATGCTGTCTGTACTGCAGCTTTAAAAGAGTGATGGTTTGCAATCCCTTTTCCAGCAATATCAAAAGCCGTTCCGTGATCTGGAGACGTTCGTACAAATGGAAGACCGGCAGTTACATTTACGCCATTTCCAAAAGCAAGTGTTTTAAACCCAACTAATCCTTGATCATGATAACAAGACAAAACGCCATCGAAGTTTTCGTATGACTTCTGTCCAAAAAATCCATCGGCAGCAAAAGGGCCTTCAATTTGCAGCCCTAGTTCGTTAAGGCTTTTTATTGTTGGGATAAGCAAATCAGCGTCTTCACTTCCAATAACTCTTTGGTCACCTGCGTGTGGATTTAATCCCAATAAGGCAACTTTTGGATTTTCACAACCAAAATCCATTTGTAATGATTTAGCAAATTGTTTTGCCTTAAGCATTACAGATGCTTTAGTGATTTTTGAAGAAACTTCTGCTAAAGGGATATGGTCTGTTATCAAGGCAACCCGAAGTCTTTGATGTGCTAAAATCATTAATGCCTCTCCACTCCAAACAGATGCTAAATAATGCGTGTGTCCTGCAAAAGGAAACGCACTGCTTTTGATAGAAGCCTTGTGTATAGGCGCAGTAACCAAAGCGGCGGCTTTTTTGTGTTTTACAGCAAGTGTTGCCGCTTGTAGTGATTCAAATGCCGCCAATCCTGCTGTAGCATCTTGCACTCCAAAATGAATAT
>JAYPBW010000073.1:1787-4050 GCA_038124405.1 Flavobacteriaceae bacterium
ATGGTTTTCCAAGCAGAAGCGACATAAAGCACTCCCTCTGCAGGAGTTTCTTCATAACGCTTTAAATGTACTTGCGTATCAAAATGTTGCTGTTGCGCTTCCATGAAGTGGATATCGGCAAACACCACAGGTATGCAGTGTTGGAAAAGGGCTTTGTCTTCAAAAGACTTAAGAATAATTTCCGCACCAATACCGTTAGGGTCGCCAACAGAAATCGCAACAATAGGCAAAGCAGACATTTTGTGTATTTTTGCACGGCAAAGGTAAAGGATTCAACCATTATGTTTACAGGGATAATTGAAACTATGGGCACTATTGAAAGCATCGAACAGGATTCGGGGAATGTGCATTATACCTTGTCGAGCAACATAACCCACGAATTAAAAATTGATCAAAGCCTTGCCCACAACGGCGTTTGTCTTACGGTTGTAGCTATTAATAATGCAGAATATACCGTAACGGCTATTCAAGAGACGTTGAATAAAACAGCACTTAAACATTGGGCTGTAGGGGATAAAATCAATTTAGAACGCGCCATGCGCTTGGGCGATAGGTTAGATGGCCACCTTGTACAGGGGCATGTAGATGAAGTTGCTACTTGCACCCATATTGAAGATCAAAACGGGAGTTGGTTGTTTCGTTTTGATTATGGTAAAGATTCCAAAAATATTACCATAGAAAAAGGCTCTATTTGTGTAAACGGCACCAGTCTCACGGTTGTAGGTTCAGCAAAAAACAGTTTTGGCGTAGCCATAATTCCCTACACGTACGAACATACCGTGTTTCAACAACTTCATGTGGGAGATTTGGTAAACATTGAGTTTGATATGGTTGGGAAATACATTGCAAAACTGAACTAATCCTTTTTTGTAAGTTTATACACCCCAAACGTATAAACATGAAAACATTCCCCCAACTATTTTTAGCTGTTTTTTCATTAGCTTTTTCCTTTTCTCAATCTATTGTAATTAATGAAGTTGACCCCAACACACCTGGTTCGGACACAGCAGAATTTATAGAGTTGTATTCTTCTTCCCCAAATTTTAGTCTTACTGGCTATGTGTTGGTTTTGTTCAATGGAGGTGACGACGCTAGCTACGCTGCCTACGATTTGGATGGATATAGCACCGACAGTAATGGCTATTTTGTAATAGGCGATTCAGTAATAACGGGAGTCTCGATTACTTTTTCAAGTTCTTCTTCATCTAACATACAAAATGATGCAGATGCAGTGGCGCTATATCAAGCAGATAAATCTGATTTTCCGTTAGACACCTCTGTTACCACCGTAAATTTGGTTGATGCCGTTGTTTATGAAAGCGATGACCCAGACGATACAGGATTGTTAACGGGCTTAGGCGAAACGGTTCAATATAACGAAAATGCTTCTTCAGATTCGCCTAATCACTCCTTATAACGCCAATCCGATGGAAGTTTTAAAGTAGGAACGCCATCACCAAATACCTCTAACTTGGTGCTTTTGCTTTCAAAAATACCTTCAAAAGTCATCAATATTTACCCCAACCCAACATCCAAAACGCTTTATTTTGAAGGTCTTGAACAAAGTATATTGGTTAACATATACAGCCCTACAGGTCAACGTGTTATGAGTCAAGAAGTGCTCAAAAGTTTAGATGTTTCGGAATTGGTTTCTGGAGTTTTTATGCTATAGATAACCCACAATGAAACCGTAACGCGCCAAAAATTAATAAAACATTAAGCGTTACTGCATTTGATACAACCACAAAGCAGGGTTTTGTGGCGTGGTGTTTTGGAACAAACTAAACTGTAAAGCCGTTTTACCCGTGTCTTTGTTGGTAAAAATCTGCCCTATGGGTTGCTTCGCGGCAATGCGGTCTCCTTTTTTGACGTATACTTTGCTGAGGTTTTTATAGCTTGTAATGTAATTCCCGTGTTGAATAAGCACAATGGGGTTACTTCCTTTAAACTGTACGATGTTTAGCACCTTCCCTTCAAACACACTTCGCGCCTCTGCTCCAGAAGGAACAGACAGAGTTACACCGTTACTTTTTATAGTGGTCGTTCGCACTACAGGGTGGCGTTGAGTGCCAAATTTTTGGGTGACAACCCCTTTAACAACAGGCCACGGTAAGCGCCCTTTGTTGGCAACAAAACTTGCCGCTAAGGCTTTGGCTTCGGGGGTTAATACAAAACTTGTGGTTTTTGTTCCTGCTTTTTTGTTCGAAGCTGCGATGGCTTCACGAATTAAACGTGCAATTTCACGATCAATAGCGGCTTGTTG
>JAYPBW010000073.1:4060-6136 GCA_038124405.1 Flavobacteriaceae bacterium
GCATAACTTTTCTCTCTTCGCTTAAGTTGCTGCATGAGTGTATTCTGTTTACTTCTAATGGTGTCCAATTCTTTTTGCGCCTCACGGTTTTCTTGAATGAGGCGTTCTTTGTTTTTGCGTTGGGAAACTAATTCGTTGGTATATTGTTGTAGTGTTTTGGTTTTGGCAGCAATTTGCTCTCCTTGCTTTTTTCGATATGCGGCATATTGTTTCATATACGCCATGCGTTTATAGGCTTGCCAAAAACTTTCCGACGACAATAAAAACATCAATCGGTTTTGTGTAGATTGATTTTTTCGTGCCGATACCACCATATTGGCGTAGTCTTTTTTGAGTAGTTCTAACTCTGCTCTAAGCTCTTCAATGTTGCGTAGATTTAGACTTATTTCTTGATTGAGTCGATTTATTTGACGGTTCGTTAATCGAATTAAAGCATCTTGCCTATCCATTTTTAGCTGGACTGTTTCAACCTCTGTCAAAACATTAGCACGTTTTTTTGCACTTGATTTGATAAGCGCATTGATTTGCACAATTTCTTGTTGTAAGCGTTTTTTTTGGGCTTCAAGTGCAGCTTTTTTGTCTTGGGCAACACCCAAAACCGGAAAGAGCATCAATACCCAAAGCCACTTTTTCATTGCACCGAAATGGGTTTATAATCTTCAGGGATATTAAATGGCATTTTTACGGGGCTGTTCAATCTTGTATGTTTGGCATCTAGCGTTAGCGTGGTAGGGGTTTTGCCAAAAATACTTGCCTTTAATTGTTCGGGCACCCATTGCCCATCGATTTTTTTATAGTTGCTATACACCACACTAATGCTAGTTTTGCTATTTTTTAATCGTTGTTCAACCAAACGAAATGTGGCGTCAAAAACAAATTGAAATACCACTCCTTTTGTTCGGTAACGAAACATATAAGCATCATCAGTAAATGATAATTTTGAACGCTTTAGCGCACGTGGAACTACGGGTTTTGCGGTTAGGATGTTTTCTAGAATAGCATAGTCCAGTGAAACACCCAAAAGTTCCTCCACTTGTTTGTAGTCCAATGTGGCGTATTGCCGATTTATTTTTTCATAAAACTGCAGCGTATAAGGCGTAATAAAAACACGGGCTAATGGCACAATCACACTGCCGTTTAGCCAAATACCTTCTTGTTGTTTTAGTCTAGTGGTCAAACTGATTTTTTGACGCTTACCGTCACGTGCTAAGGTGGCTTGTCCGCGCCATTGTAGCGTTTCAAATGTCAGGGCAGTATTTTCTATTTGTTGTTGAACTACTCTAGGTTTAAGAGAAGAATTAACAGTAGATGTTTCGGGCAGGGCTGTAAGCGATTTACATCCTATCACGAATAACAAACCAACAAATAATCCGAGTTTTTTCATCTGTTTATTCCAGTGTGGAGTAATCTCCAATGCTCACGTGCGTAAAGGTGCCATTAAAATGAACATGATTTCCAAGCATGGCTCCATTAAGTGTTGCGTTTTCAATGGTGCTGTTCGACTGAATGATGCTATTTTCAATGGTGCTATTGGTAATAGTAGTGTCTTTTCCAACCGAAGCGTGTGGCCCAATGGTGCTATGGATTAGTTTTACACCATCTGCAACAAAACACGGTGGAATAATAGTGCTGTTTTCTATGTGAATGTTACCTTCTAAGGTTTCGCCTTCTGCCGCAAGAAAGTCTAGCATTTTGGCATTGGTTTCTATGGTAACTTTTGGGTTTCCACAGTCCATCCAAGCGCTAACTTCGCCGGGCACAAAACGTTTGCCGTTTTGCATCATACGCAAGATTCCATCGTTGATTTGGTATTCGCCACCACGGGTTAGATTTTCATCCAACACGCTTTGTAAGGCAGCTTTTAGTATGCCAATATCTTTAAAGTAATATATCCCAATTACTGCTAAGTCTGAAACCTGTTCTTTTGGCTTTTCAACTAAGGCCTTTATGGCGCCGCTTTCGTCTAGCTGCACTACTCCAAATTGTTCGGGGTTATCCACTTTTTTAACCCAAATAACACTATCTGCCATGGGGTCTAGGGTTAAATTGGCACGAATGAGCGTGTCGGCATACGCC
>JAYPBW010000074.1:0-6024 GCA_038124405.1 Flavobacteriaceae bacterium
CTTCAAAAATAGATGCCGAAAAAAGAGCCAAAGATCTTTTAGATTTTTTCCAACTTTCGAATAGGTCAAATCATAAACCCACCATGCTCTCGGGTGGCGAACAACAGCGGGTCGCAGTAGCCAGGGCATTAATTAACAATCCTAGTTTATTGCTTGCAGATGAACCCAGTGGAAATCTTGATTCTGCCTCAGCAGAAAAACTTCATGATTTCTTTTTTACACTGAGAGACACTTTCGCCATCAGTATTGTTTTGGTTACACATAACCAATCCTTGGCTTCCCGGGCAGATCGCATGTTAACTCTTGTTGATGGCCAATGGAATTAAATAAAGGCGATTTAAAATCTTTCTTAGAAGAAAAAGTAGCCAAATACAACACGCCTTCTTTTATTGAAAATGATCCAGTAGCTATTCCGCATCTGTTCTCTAAAAAAGAAGACATTGAAATTGCAGCTTTCTTTGCAGCAACCATTGCTTGGGGAAACAGGAAGAGTATATTGCAAAATGCTCGAGATCTGATGCAGCGTATGGACGATGCACCACACGATTTTATTACAAACCATACTGAAGACGATTTAACCGTTTTTAACGGCTTTGTACACCGAACTTTTCAACAGGTTGATGTGAACTATTTTGTTCAGCGACTACAACAGTTGTATATAGAATTTCACACCCTTGAAAATATTTTTAAGCCTAAATTGGGTGCCACTTCAATGCACGATGCCATTTCGGAATTTCACACTATTTTTTTTGCAACACCGCATCCAAAACGAACGGTAAAACATGTGGCAAACCCTGCTAAAAAATCGGCAGCGAAACGCATGCACATGTTTTTACGATGGATGGTTCGAAAGGATAATTGTGGAGTAGATTTAGGCATTTGGAACGATATTTCGCCCCGTATTTTATCTTGCCCTTTAGATGTTCACTCGGGCAAAGTAGCGCGTGCTTTAGGACTGCTAACCCGAAAACAAAACGACTTAAAAGCAGTTCAAGAACTAGATGCGCAACTAAGAATTTTAGATCCAAATGACCCTGTAAAATTTGATTATGCCTTGTTTGGTTTAGGCGTTTTTGAGGGGTTTTAATTCGTGTTTGTGGATTTTCTATCTTTGTACAAACAATTTCAAAGAGGTATACGCTAATGAATATCTTAATTAAAGCTGCTAAAATCCTCGATGCCAACAGCCCGCATCACAATACGCGACAAGATATTTACATTCAAAAAGGCATCATCAAAGAAATTGGAAAGAACTTGTCCTATCCAAAAGCCACAGAAATTTCATATAAAGATTTACATGTTTCACAAGGCTGGTTTGATAGCAGTGTTTCTTTTGGTGAACCTGGATTTGAAGAGCGTGAAACAATACTACATGGTTTGCGAGTAGCCGCAAAAAGCGGTTTTACACACATTGCATACAACACCAACACCCTGCCCAAACCAGACAGTCGTGCAGACATTACCTTTTTAACTAAACAAGCACAAGAAAGTGCTGTTAGTTTGCATCCAAAGGCATGTGTCACTTCTTCACATAATGATAATAAACTCGCTCCATTGAGAGAACTTCATCAGGCGGGTGCTGCTAGTTTTAGCAACCACAAAATGCCCATCACAAATCCAAATTCCTTAAAATTAGCACTTCAGTATGCTGCTGATTTTGGAGGGTTAATCGAATCTTTTCCTTTTGATATTGATCTCGCTTCTGAAGGTATCATGCACGAGGGCGCTGTAAGTACTGCTTTAGGATTGCGCGGCATCCCAAGTGTTGTTGAAGAAATGCATATCAAACGAGATTTAGGTGTTTTAGCATACGCAGAAGGCAAACTTCATATTCCAACGATATCTACAACAACTGCTGTTCAACTTGTAAAAGCTGCAAAAAAAGATAATCTTGACCTGAGTTGTAGCGTATCCATTCACAATCTTTTCTTCACAGACGAAGCCTTACACTTATTTAACGCGAACGCTAAATTACTCCCCCCTTTAAGAGAGGATAGTGATGTAAAGTCCTTACGAAAAGCACTAAAAGAGGGTGTTATTGATATGGTTACTAGTGATCATCAACCTCTTAATAGTGAACTTAAAGACGTTGAACTTGATAGAGCAGAATTTGGATCTATAGGTTTGGAACATAGTTTTGGTTGTTTGTTAAGTATGTTTTCAATTGAGGATACTGTTGAAATACTTACACGAGGAAAAAACCGCTTTGGAATACAAGCACACACAATTGCTGTTGGTGAAAAAGCTGACATCTCCCTGTTTTCGCCTAATGGCACACACAAAGTAACTAAAGATTCATTGCTTTCAACCTCAAAAAACAGTGTTTTTATAGGGCAAGAACTTCCTGGCATTGTGCATGGAATTGTTTCCAACGGAATATTTGAAGATTAATTCATCTCATGTCTTTTGTTTATTTAGAACGCAAAGCCAATACAAAGCATGCTCCTCTCCTACTTTTGCTGCATGGATATGGTAGCAATGAAGCAGATTTATTTTCACTAACCTCTTATATTCCAAGTACATATCATGTAGTTTCTCTTCAAGCACCCATTGCCATGGGCGAAGGATTTGCGTGGTTTCCTATTCATTTTACGGATGCAATGGAACGTTGGACTAATCCTGATGAGGTGAAAAAAGCAATACAATTTATTGGGGATTTTTTGACATTTTATTCAAACAAGGAAAAATACAATTCGCAACAAGTTTATATGATGGGATTTAGCCAAGGAGCTATGTTAAGTTATGCTGTTGGACTAAATCATGAAAACGTGAAAGGAATTGCAGCGCTTAGCGGCTATATTGATTTGCGTGTGGTAGAAGTCTCCAATCAAAATATAGCGAGTATATACGTGTCGCATGGAACTCAAGATGCAGTAGTTCCGTATGCATGGGCAGAACAATCTGTTCAGCAATTAAAAGATTACGGATACGAGCCATTATTTTTTTCTTATGCTCAAGGGCATGGCATAAATCAAGAAAATTTACTTACCATCACTCAATGGTTGCAGCGTCAACTTTAAGTTTGCTATTCAGGGTTTGAATAGAGTCTTTCAGCTTCAAAATCTTATCCGCTTGAATTTCAATTTTATTTTCGGAGTAAGCCAATCGTTTACCGTAATCTGATATAAGATATAAATTGATAAGTATTGAAAATAACAATACGTAAAAAATAACTTTGTGCTTCATATCAAATATTAATTGTCAGATTATCATAAGCCAAATGTATGCCTTTTGGGAGATGTGCCTCAACAACATCGTGATAGCCCAATAAATGACTTATATGTGTAAAATACGTATTTCTTGCCCCAACACGCTGTGCAAACCCTATGGCTGCCTCTAAATGTAAATGAGATGGATGAGGTTCTATTCGTAAAGCATTAACAACCAACACCTCCAAATTATTTAGTTTTGCCTCTTCTTCTGGTGTTATAGAAAACATATCGGTTATGTAAGCAAAAGAATCGAAGCGATAGCCCACAACATCCATTCCGTAATGACTTACAATTATAGGCGTAATTGTTTTTGATGCGCACAGAAAAGGTATGTTAGGATCGATGACATGTGTATTTACTGATGGAGCACCCGGATATTTATTTTCGTCGTTAAAAATATAATCAAAGCGCTTAGACAGATTTTCCACAACCCTTTTAATGCCGTAAACGGGAAGTGCACCTTGTCTAAAAACAAAAGGTCGAATATCATCTAAACCTGCGGTATGGTCGGCGTGTTCATGTGTAAACAATAATGCATCAATTTTGGGGCATTTACTTTTGAGCATTTGATATCTGAAATCTGGTCCGCAATCAATTACAAAATTGATATCATCCCATTGTATCCAAACCGAGGAACGTAGGCGTTTGTCTTTTAAATTAGTACTTAGACAAACTGGGTGTGTACTTCCAATAATGGGAATGCCCTGCGATGTTCCTGTTCCCAAAAAATAAATTCTAATGCCCACACAACAAAATTACATGAATGTTGCTCATGATGCGAATAAGTTTCATAATTTTGATAAAAATCTTCAATTATGCCCATTGAACTTGCTGGTGATCAGCCCTTCGAAAATACTCCTTCACTAGAAGCAAAAGCCCTACGTATAAATCTAAACACTAACATTTACGGCACCTTTGCCGAAATTGGTGCTGGACAAGAAGTGGCCAGACATTTTTTCCGTTGTGGCGGAGCATCTGGAACAATTGCAAAAACCATGAGTGCCTATGACAAAGATTTTAGTGATGCTATTTATGGCAGAGAAGATGATGGTAGGTATGTTTCTGAATCTCGACTGAACAAAATGTTGGACTGGGAAATGGGTCTTCTTGAAAAACGAATTGATCGTTCTCAAAACGAAGAAATGTTGTTTTTTACCTACGCCAACACTGTTACAACCATTGATTTTGCTAAAAAGTTTAAAGGTCATGGCTGGATGGGAATTAAGTTTCAGACGACACCTGATGAACCCTATTCCATGATTACTACGCACGTGCGTTTTAAGGAAAACGACGCCAAATCCCAACAACTCTCGCTTGGCGTTATGGGTGTAAATCTAATTTATGGTGCTTTTTATCAAAATGATAGGCCTAAAAAAATGCTCAAATACTTATTTGACCATATTGATAGAGATGCTATTGAAATCGATACTATAAATTTTGAAGGGCCGCTTTTCGAAGGAGTTGACAACAGGTTACTGAGTTTAGAGCTTGTGCGTCTTGGAATGACCGATGCGGTCATGTTTGGTCCTGATGGCAACAACCTGTTGCCTGCACGAGAGTTGTATAAAAAGAATATCATTGCACTTAGGGGAAGTTTCAGACCCGTTACGAAAGTGAATGTCGACATGTATCAAAAATCATTAGGTATTTTTGAAAAGGAACCCGACTCTGACCCTGAAAAAACACTTGTCATTTTTGAAATTACTCTTTCTAACCTCATGTCAACAGGAGAAATTGATGAGGAAGACTTTATGCATAGAGCTCGGCTTCTTTGTTCTTTAGGACAAACCGTGATGATTTCAAACTTTAAAGAATATTACCGGCTTGTTGAATATTTCTCTGAATACACCAAAAAGAAGATACGTCTCACTATGGGTGTTAATAATTTGATTGAAATTTTCAATGAAAAATATTATCGAAACTTAAGCGGTGGTATTTTAGAGGCATTTGGCAAGCTTTTCTTTAAAAATCTAAAAGTGTATTTGTATCCTATCATCGATCCCAAAACAGATACGATTGTTGACAGCAACTCTTTACGAGTTCACCCAAGATTAAAAGAGTTATATAATTTCTTCAAGTACAATGGAAAAGTTGTGGATATTTTGGACTACAACATTGATGACATGAAAATTTACTCCAGAGATGTACTCAATCAAATTAAAGTAGGCGAGTCTGGTTGGGAAAGCAAATTACCTCCAGGTGTGTCTAAATTGATAAAAAACAAAAAACTCTTTGGCTATAAAGAGAAGAAAGTCAAGGCCTAGTCCTCTAAAATCTGTGCAGCGTGGTCTTTTGTTTTTACTTTGTTTATAACACGGACTATAGTGCCGTTTTCATCAATTATAAATGTGGTTCTATGGATTCCGTCGAATTCCTTACCCATAAATTTTTTAGGCCCCCAAACACCAAAAGCCTTGATGGCGCTATGAGCCTCATCGGCAAGTAAGGGATATGGAAAACCATATTTATTTGCAAAATTTGCCTGCTTAGTAACCGAATCAGCACTAACTCCTAATATTTCATATCCTTGTGCTTGAAGAGCGGCGTAGTTATCACTCAAATTACACGCCTCGGCAGTACATCCTGGTGTATTCGCACGAGGATAAAAGAAAACAATAAGTTTTTTCCCTTTGTAAGTTGAGTTACTAATAAATTCACCTGAATGGGTTGTTCCTGAAAAAACAGGGATTTGATCTCCTTCTTGAAGCATTTTTTTTATTTTTAGATGATAAAAATACAAAAATGAATAAAGCCGAAAAAGTTGCTTTTATTATCCGCACATTAGAAGAGCTTTACCCAACCATTCCCATAC
>JAYPBW010000075.1:0-2635 GCA_038124405.1 Flavobacteriaceae bacterium
CTATAACCTCTTTAGGTGCTATTGTTCGCATGGCATCTTTGTATTCCCGAACTTTCTTGTTTCCATACACCGAGGTTGGCAAAAATGGAAATAGTTGCCGATTAGGAGCAAGACTATTTTTTTCGGGTTGCCCAAAAGGAGTAAAGCCTAAACAAGGGTGAGTACTCCCCCATAAGGTCATGACAGGAATGTTGTAGTTTGCTGCCAAATGCCCATTGGCAGAGTCCATAGAAATCATGAGGTCTAGTTGGGCAATAAGTCTTAGTTCTGCACTAAAGTCATATACCCCTGCAGCATTAGAAACATTTGGATAGGCATTTGCCCAAATCTCTAATTGTGTGTGCTCATCCTTTCCAAACCCAAATAAAATTACGTGGTATTCTTTTTGCAAAAATGCTACCACTTGTTGCATTAAATCCAACGGATATTGCTTGGATTTGTGCGCTGCAAAGGGTGCAATTCCAATCCATTTTCGGCCTTCATCTAACTGTAGGGCTTCAGTATTTGGGCAAATTGGGCGTAGTGGAAATTCATTTGACTCAAGCGAAATTGGAAAGCCGAGTTTTTCAAAAACTTGCGCATAGCGGTGAACTTGTGGTAACAGTGGGACTAAGGTTTTTGGTTTTAGTCGCGTGAGTCGTTTTTTCTCATTTCTTCCTTTGTTAATACCAACTTGTTTGATCCAAAAAAATGGACTAAAAAACAGCAGTAAAATTTGTGTGCGCAACACTTGGTGAAGATCTGCAAGGGCATTTGGTCGCAATTTTCGCAAGGCTTTAAAAAGCCTATAAAGCCCCGCTATTCCTTTGTGCTTTCCATTAAAATCTGGAGTGAAAAATTCCACATTAGGCAGCTCTTCAAACAATGGAGTAAATCGCTTTCTGGTAACGATGGTAAGCTTTAAATTTGGATAGGATTCTAATAAAGCGCGTAGCACGGGTACACACATGGCAACATCGCCAAGTGCAGAAAATCGAAACACCAACATGTGTTTTACTGCCATCAAGAATTTTTCTGGTACAACACCGGATTTAATGATTCGTCATTGTACATTTTCATTTGCTTGTATTCTTTCATGTATTTACGTCCTGCAGCCATATCTTCTAAAAGTTGGTCTATGGCACTAGATAAATCTTCTTTTTGCTCTAGCAAAACAGTCAATTTTTTGGAACACGCAGCACGATGCTCTTCTGAAGCTGAGGCTCGATTTGCCTCCTCTTTCATATGGAAAATTTTAAGCGCCAAAATGGAAAGACGGTCTATGGCCCATGCAGGGCTTTCGGTGTTAATAGTAGCACTAGGGAGCGTATTCACATCTTTAAACTGTTGTAAAAAATAGCTGTCAATATACTCTACAGTATCGGTTCGGTCTTGGTTTGAGGCATCAATTTTGCGCTTTAGTTCCAGCGCTGATATGGGGTCAATACCGGGTTCACGAATGAGATCTTCATAGTGCCATTGCACCGTATCTATCCAGTTTTTGCGATACAGTAAGTGCTCAAGAGTGCTGCTATCAAATGGATTTTCAAAGGGCTGATCTACAGCATCAAGTATATGATAGGTGGTTATACTTTTTTCAAAAATGGAGAATGCCGCTGCGCTTGTCATGAATTAATTTTTGTCAAAGATAGCTCAAAATCCAAAAGTTGTAAGTACTTGCACCACATCCATTTTAGGTGTATTTTTGCATGGCAAAACCAAGATTATGAAAGCCTTTTTTGAAGCAATAGCCTACCTTTTTGAAGAAATTCTTTTTATCCCACTAAACATGCTGCGCGAGCTAGAGCTTGCGAGTTGGTTTTTTGCCAATGCTTTTAACTGGTTGTTTTTGCTTGTTGGCTTTGCTGGAATGTTCTACTGGCTAGGCCAGCTAAAGAAGTTTAATGCCAACAACGAAGAAGACCACGACTCTACGTCACATTCGTTTCTATAAATCGAAACCTAAATCCTTTCTAAAATACATTCCTTCGAATGCTACGTTTGTAAGGTTGCTGTAGGCATTTATCAATGCTTCTTGAACATCCTTTCCAAACCCTGTGGATGCCAAGACGCGTCCGCCGCTAGTCACTAACTGTTTGTTTGTTGTAGTGGTTCCTGCATGGAAAATGAGCGCATCGGATGGAATTCCTGTGATTTCCTTTCCTTTTTCATAGGATTCTGGATATCCTCCAGAAACGGCAACTACGGTAGCTGCCGCTTGATTGCTTATATGAAGCGTCACTTCGTTAAGGCGTTTTTCAGCGGTTGCTGTAAGAAGCTCTAGTAAGTCATTTTCGATGCGCGGGAGTACTACTTGGGTTTCGGGATCGCCCATGCGAACGTTGTATTCAATTACAAAAGGATCGTCACCCACACGAATAAGTCCAATAAACACAAAGCCTACAAAATCAAGGTTGTCTTTTTTGAGTCCTTCTAAAGTAGGTGTAATAATGCGGTCGTGAATTTTCTGCTTAAACACATCATCATTAAATGGCACAGGTGAAACTGCACCCATTCCACCCGTATTAAGCCCAGTATCGCCTTCGCCGATGCGCTTGTAATCTTTAGCAAAAGGGAAGGTTACGTGACCGCTACCATCGGTAAGGACAAAGCACGAAAGCTCTATGCCGTCTAAAAAGCCTTCGATGACCACCTG
>JAYPBW010000075.1:2683-5936 GCA_038124405.1 Flavobacteriaceae bacterium
ATATCGGTCAGTGCTTCCTTGGCTTCATCTAATTCGCGGATGATGAGCACTCCTTTTCCGGCAGCAAGTCCGTCGGCTTTTAGTACATAGGGCGCGGGAATGGTTTCCAAATACTCCAATCCTTGGGGTAGGGTGTCGGCGGTAAATTGTTTGTAGGGCGCTGTGGGGATGTTATGACGCTCCATAAAGGCTTTGGCGTACGCCTTGCTGCCTTCGAGTTGGGCAGCTTCTTTTTTGGGTCCAATAACAGGAATATGACTTAACGTTGGGTGCGTAGCAATATAATCGTGAATACCAGCAACCAAAGGAGCTTCTGGACCAACAATTACCAAATCAATCTGGTGTTGTGTCATGGCTGCAGCTACGGCTTCTACGTCTGTTGGATTTATAGAAATGTTCGTGCCAAGTTGTGCTGTTCCTGCATTGCCGGGTGCAATAAAAAGAGTGGGTTGTTGTGGACTTTGGGCAAGCTTGTAGCAAAAGGTATGCTCTCTACCACCGCTACCAAGGATAAGAATGTTCATGCAAACGTTTTGGCAAAAATAGGAAAAGGGGATGAGAAAAAATTGTATTTTGAACATCCCTAAAATCAAGTTATGAAACTTAAAAACACAAAATCGGTCAGCTTTACTTTGCTATGGATTGGAGTTCACCCCCAAAAGCATCAAGATTAATGCAGCGATTCCCAAGCCAACACCCAGACCATGCGACCATGCATTAAGCTTTTCTTCATTTGGCATGCGCATGTTTATTTAGTGTAAGCAATTTCCACCATGACTTCATTGCGGCGGTTGTAAAACTTATAAGGGCTATCATAGCCCAGTATTTCTACTGTTCCAATCGTTGAGATGTTATTCTCTTGTAGCGTTTTTAGCAATATTTTTTTGTACGTACTTTCCTTTTTGGAATTGGTATACCCAGAGTAGCGAACAGCAGCCACATAGCGTGGCTTTGTAACCCGAAGTGATACATTTTCGCCTTTGGGTGTTGGCGCTCCTTTTTCATGTACTTCTAACGGCATCACAAATGCCATTTCTGATTTGTCCTCGTTCATATACACGGGAGCTGTCATGGCAATTTTTTCTTTGGTAGTATTATTTCCAGAGAGGTATTGAAAAAGCTTTCCAAAATTATTCCCACCACTAGTTTCTACCAATGTGGCACTAGGGTAGAAACGTAGTTCAACCTCTCCTATCTTTTTGATGAGATCATAGGGCTGGATTTCTGTGTTTTGTGCCATAGCTAAAGAGGGTATTACTAGCAAAACTGCTAAATGGACTAAAAATGTTTTCATCATCATGCTCCTTTTTTAATGTCTTTGCCAATATCTTTTACGACTGTACGCAAATACTTTTTCCGTTTTTCATCCGACACAAAAGGCACCGACCAAAACTGCTTGGTTTTGGTAAACAACGACAACTTCCACCCAAATACAAAAGAGTATACACCCATCACGAGTCTGAGCTTAACCGAATTGAGATAGAGTGTTTTAACGGGAAGGGCAGGAGCCCCATGAGTTACATAGGTTCTTATTTTTTTATCCTTTAAAAAAGGTTTAGGATAGGCATACAGTTTTGTAACGTTTACAAACTGATAAGCAAACCCTGGCGTGAGTACTTCATCGAAGAAAATTTCCATGCGCGGGGTGAGTCTAAACCACCAGACTGGCGAAACAAAATAAATGCGCTCAGACCAAGTAACCAATTCTTTGTACTTGGCAATTATAGCATCTCGCGGACGGGTAAAACTATCGCGATATAAGTCTATAATTTGTACGTCTTCATTTTCATTTTCAAGACACTCAACTATAGTTTTAAAAATACCATTATAGCAAAAGGAGGATTGATCCGGATGACCAATAATAACCAGATTTTTCATAAGCAATTTTCACAAAGGTACGTTTTTAGTATAACCTAGGTTTAAAGCTTCTGAAATGCGTTTAAGTTTTATTTATGCAATGTAAAATACCAAAAACAACTCCGTTAATTGAAATTCATAGCGGTATCAATTAACGCCAAGTGCGAGTATGCTTGTGGAAAATTACCGAGCAGCTGTTTAGATGAAAAGTCAATGTCTTCACTAAAAAGTCCTAAATGGTTGCTGTAAGACAATAGTTCGTCAAACAGTTTTTTAGATTTCTCTTCTTCTCCAATTTTAAACAGGCTATTTATAAACCAAAATGTACAAACGGTAAATGACGAGCTTGGCAATCCAAAATCATCTTCATTTTTATATCGATACAAAAGCCCTTCATGCATGAGTTCTTTCTCAATGGCGTTTACTGTTTTGACAAACTTGGGATTTTTCGCATCAATAAACCCATAATATTCCATGAGCAATACAGAAGCGTCTAAATGTTCAGAGTGATAAGACTGCGTAAAAGCCTGTTTTGTGTCGCTCCAAGCATGTTCCATAATGTCATGATATATTTCATCTCTGAGGGTTATCCATTTTTCTGTAGATTTTTCGGCATTAATAAGCTCGGATATTTTAATGGCTCTATCAACGGCAACCCAGCAAAGCAACTTTGAAAAAGTAAAGTGCCGATCTTCTTGTCTAAATTCCCAAATGCCTTTATCGGCAAGTTTCCAGTTGTTTTTCACTAGCCAAACAATAGATTTTACAATAGACCATAGTTCTTCATATTCATCATTTTTTTCGGTGAATTGCTCCATTTGATAATGAATAACGTCCATCAAAATTCCATATATGTCATTTTGTTTTTGGGTAAAAGCTGCATTTCCTATGCGTACAGGCCTAGAACCTTTATAGCCATCTAAGTGGTCTAATGTTTTTTCTGTAAGTGTTTTTTCACCACTTATTCCATACATGATTTGAAGCTTTTCGTTTTTATCTGGAATAAGATTTATAATGTAATTTATAAAGTTCTTTACAATTTGGACATGCCCCAGTTTTGCGATTACTTTTATTACCATAGAGGCATCTCGAATCCAGCAAAATCGGTAATCCCAATTTCGCACCTCGCCAATAGTTTCTGGCAACGATGTTGTGGCCGCCGCCAAAACAGCTCCTGTTTTTTCAAAAGTCAGGAGTTTAAGCGTCATGGCACTTCTTAAGATAGCTTCATTGTAATGGGTAAATGATGGTGTTTTATGACACCAGTTTAACCAATACACCTTTGTTTTCTCAAAGGATAAGAGTACGTTTTCTAATGTTGGCGGTGTTAATTTTTCGTTGTATGCAACAGTCATAAAGGGATCGGTTGTGATTTTAAGCTCTCTTCCCTCAAGAA
>JAYPBW010000076.1:0-4790 GCA_038124405.1 Flavobacteriaceae bacterium
ATGTAAGAGGAGTGCGTTCTGGTTATGTTTATGCCAAAGCTACTGCGGTTCACAAAGGAAAAACGATGCAGCACTGGAATATTCGTATTACAAATGATGAAGGTAAACTGGTTTCTTCTTGCAAACTGACTACTTTGACTCTGCTTAACAAAAAATAGATTTTGTATATTTCTTAAAATTATAGAAATGTACATTGAACAGATACGTAAACCCACCAACCCTTTTTGGTTTTATATTATAGGTGCCTTACTGCTGGGAACTGTAGTTCTTATTGGAAATGTTCCCTTTGGAGTTGCTTTAGTTAGTGAAGGTGGCTTAGAAGTTTCTCAACTTAGCATGGCGGAACAAATGCAAGTAATGTCCTCGAACGCCACACTTTTTTTATTATTACTTCCTTTTGCCCTGGTTTTCGGAGCTATATTTTTGGTAAACAAAGGCTTACACAAGCTCACTGCACGTGAACTGTTAACTTCTCGCGATAAAGTAGATTGGAAACGTATTGGATTTGGTTTTTTGTCTGTAGTAGCTGTATCATCAGTTATGCTCTTATTAACTTATTTTTATGACCCTGAATCTATTCAGTGGAATTTTAAACCTAAGTCCTTTGCCGTGCTGTTCGTTATAAGTATTGTAATGGTACCTATGCAAACAAGTGCCGAAGAATTATTTTTTAGAGGTTATTTAATGCAAGGTCTTGGTCGTATTTTTCCTAAACGCATCATCCCATTTGTTGTTACTTCATCGCTGTTCGGCTTACTTCACTTCGCCAATCCTGAGGTGGATAAATTAGGTCAGATGATCATGGTCTCGTACTTAGCTACCGGCTTTTTTCTGGGCGCTATAACTTTAGTGGATGAAGGTTTAGAGCTCGCTTTGGGGTTTCATGCGGGGAATAACCTTTTTCTATCGTTATTCTTAACATCAGATTGGACTGTCTTTCAAACAGACTCTGTTTTTTTAGATGTTTCAGAGCCCAATGTTAATCTGTATGTTTTTCCTCCGCTTGTACTCTATAGTTTTTTGTTTGTACTATATGCGCGCAAATACAAGTGGAATAATTACGCTAAGCATCTCATAGGATAGAATCCTTATGTACATTTTAACGGCCAATCATGTTTTCTGGTTTCACCCAAGCATCAAATTCTTTTTCAGTAAGATAGCCTGTTTCTAAGGCGGCATCTTTTAGTGTGATCTTTTTTTCGTGTGCCAAATTGGCAATTTCAGCTGCTTTATAATACCCAATTTTGGTATTTAGAGCAGTCACTAGCATTAGGGAATTGTGCAGTAATTCGTTTATTGTTTCTAAATTAGGAGCAATTCCTTGTGCACAGTTTTCATCAAAGCTCACACAGGCATCTCCAATTAATAGGGCAGACTCTAAAACGTTCGCTGCCATTACTGGCTTGTACACATTTAATTCAAAGTGTCCTTGAGAACCTGCAAAGGCCACAGTTGCGTCATTTCCCATTACTTGAGTGCAAACCATCGTTAAGGCTTCGCATTGAGTTGGATTAACTTTACCCGGCATGATAGAACTTCCAGGCTCATTAGAAGGAATTATAAGTTCTCCAATTCCAGACCTTGGTCCACTCGCCATCATTCGTATATCGTTTCCAATTTTAAACAACGAAACAGCCAACTGTCGAAGTGCGCCATGAGTTTCTACCAAAGCATCATGTGCAGCTAGAGCCTCAAATTTATTTTCAGCAGACACAAAGGGGAGTCCTGTAAATGTTGCGATATACTCTGCTACCTTTTTTGCATATCCTTTTGGAGTGTTGATACCTGTTCCAACTGCGGTCCCACCAAGTGCCAATTGTGCCAAATGCGGAAGCGTGTTTTCAATGGCTCGAATCCCATTGTCTAGTTGCGCTACGTATCCAGAAAACTCTTGGCCTAGGCTAATAGGTGTAGCATCCATAAAGTGGGTGCGGCCTATTTTAATTACAGCATCAAATTCTGATACTTTTTTTGCAAGTGTTTCGCGTAATTGACGAACACCAGGAAGTGTTGTTTCTACAATTCGTTTGTAAATCGCAATGTGCATTCCGGTAGGGAAGGTGTCGTTGGAAGATTGCGATTTATTTACATCGTCATTAGGTTTTAATGTGCGCTCGCCACTGCCAAGTTTTTTTCCCTCTAATACATGAGCACGATTGGCAATAACCTCGTTTACGTTCATGTTTGACTGTGTTCCCGAACCCGTTTGCCATGTAACCAACGGAAACTGGTCATCAAGTTTGCCATCAAGAATTTCATCGCATACCTTCGCTATGAGATCTCTTTTAGTCGTTTCTAGAACTCCCAATGCTTCATTGGTGTAGGCTGCGGCTTTTTTAAGTACTGCGAATCCATACACTACATCTTTGGGCATGGAGCCCGCTGGTCCAATTTTAAAGTTTTTTCTAGAACGTTCGGTTTGTGCGCCCCAGTATTTGTCTGCTGGTACCTTTACAACCCCCATAGTATCTTTTTCTTCCCTAAATTTCATGTGTATAATTTGTACAAAAATACAAAAGCATATGCACTTCATGTGTTGCTCAGTAAAGAACCAATATGTACATTTGTCAAAACTTCAACCATGATTGAATTTAATCAATATTTAGGCTTTTTAGCTTTCTTGACCATCCTTACCATTGGGTTTTGGCTAATGATTTTCCTCATCACATTTGTGATTCCTTTTTGGTTAACAGGAAATTTGATGCAGTGGCTTAAAGAAAAGCGTGAAAAGTTGAAGAGTTAATTAAAGTTCAAAACTCTCTTCTTCTCCGTAGCCCTCACCATTTCTTCTGCCTTGGCGTTCTTTATCTTGTCGTAATCTGTACGTTAATGTAATCCTATATACAGGTTTTCTTCTTTGATATTCTCCTTCTGTAGCTATAGTCTCAGTGTAGGACTTCCAACGATATATTCTTGAATTGAATAAATCTGTAAAATTAAAATTTAGCGTTGCATTGTCGTTAAATAAGTCTTTGCTTAAGCCAATATCAGCACCACCAAAAGCCTTTCTGCTTCCAAAAGCAGACTTCGTAGGTCCTCTAAACCAAACATTTACTTGAGTATTTATATTTCCAGGGATGGTTACATTATTTCTGAAATTTCCTGACCAACTTTCATTTTTGTTATCAAAAATTCTTCCTTCAAATTCACCCTTTTCAATATTTTTAAAAAGATTAAAACTCAAATTTGTTCTCCATTTTGGCGACCAACGCACTGTGCTGTTGGCTTCAATGCCAAATTGATCTCTACGACCTAAGTTTATTGGAAAACGCTTAATGATAGGTGTGCTTACGCCATTAACTGTTGCAAATTCACCCGATTCAACCGAAATTCTATTTTCGGGTTTTTCCGTACGCCTGAAATAAATGGAGCTATTGAGCGTGAATTTTTTAAATTGTTTGAGATAGCCCACGTCAAAACCGTTTGAGTAGCTGGGTTTTAAATAGGGATTTCCTTGAAAGAAACTAGTCTCACTAGATCTTGACTGGAACGGATTTAGACTTCGTGAGCGTGGCCTAGATATTCTTCTATTATAGCCTACGGTTATGTTGGCGGTTTCTGAAAGTTCAAACCCCAAATTTAAGGTTGGAAAAAAATCATTGAATACACTGTTAGCGTCTTCATTATTTGTTTTTTGAAGTACATTTTGGGAGGTATGTTCAAATCTCAAACCCGACAGCAGTGAAATTCCACCCCATTTTTTACCAAATTGAGCATATACTGCATGTACATCTTGATCAAAATCCAAATAATTGGTAAGGTTTTCATTTACTTTTAATTCACCATTTTCGTCTTCTTGCAATACTACAAATCCAGTGTTTTGATTTTCAATTGTAGTTCTATATCCCGCTTCAAATTGAGTGTTCTTATCAATAGGCCAAACGTAGTCAAGCTGAGCTAAAAACTGGTCTTGATCTTCCTCAGTATTATTTTCCTCAAAGGGACTCAAATTGTTTTCTGGAACAAATCGCTGTGTTTGTAAATCGGCAAATTCATTTTCGATGTTATTTTCCTTTTGAACGGTGATATCAAGTTTATGTCCAGCATCGTTGAAATTGTGAGTTAACGAAAGGGTAAGTTGTTTGTTGATATCTTCATCACGTTCAATTTCTGAACGCAGCGATTTAGTTACATTCACACCTGCTAAATAATGGTTTTGATCATTGGTTGTTATGTCATCTCCATCTCGCTGATTGTGTACGTAGGATAGTGTTAGTTTGGTTTTTTCAGTCGGATTGAAATCAAATCCAACATTTACATTCGCACCTCTTCTTCTACGATCGAATTCACGTTCTTCGATAAACTGATCATAAGCATCAATGTTTTCTAGATATCTGTTATCTTGAAAAGCGCCTCCTTTGTCGGTATTATCACGATACCCTGAATTTGTAAAGAAGTTAAATTTTCCTGTTTTAAAATTTAAGCTTGCATTGGCGCCATTGCTGTCAAATTTTCCAGCTGAAACATTAAAAACACCATTTAATCCTTTCAAGGCATTTTTTGCCAAAATTATATTTACAATTCCCGAAGTTCCTTCAGCTTGATAGCGCGCCGATGGAGCTGTGATCACCTCAACACGCTCAATAGATTCAGAAGGAAGGCTTGCTAGCGCCTCAATTCCATTAAGTCCAACTAGACCCGAAGGTTTTCCATCGATAAGAATTCTGACATTTGTGTTGCCACGAAGCTCTAAATTGCCGTCCACATCAAGTGACAAGGATGGAATATTCTCTAGTACATCAGAAACATTAGTTCCTTTTGCATTTAAATTTTGACCTACATTGTATACT
>JAYPBW010000076.1:4800-5808 GCA_038124405.1 Flavobacteriaceae bacterium
TATACTCGCTTATCTAATCTAATTTCAACATCTGCTCTTCTACCTACTAAGTCAATACCTGCAAGCTGGTTTTCTTCAGGATATAGTTCAAGTGTTCCTAATGCTGTTTTTTTAGTTAGAGTTATTTCCTCAATGATAAGGGTTTTGTACCCAACATAGTCTACTTGGATTGATACAGAAGCGGTAGGGCTTTTTACCGTAATAAAACCATTTTCATCAGAAACGGCTCCGCCAACTAGCTTTTGTGTTTGGCTATCTTTTAGTATGATTGTGGCAAAGGGAAGTTTTTCTTTTGAGGCTTCATCTTGGATTGTAGTAGTGAGTGTATAGCGGTCTTGACTATATCCAAATAATGTGATAACAACAAATGTTACGCACAACATATGCTTATTCATGCAGTTTTTTTTGTAAAAATAGCTTTTAGTTATGAATTTCTAAAAAAAAATGAAAAAGTATTTTATAGGATAAGAATTTGCTTTAAATCATTTTCAAGAGCTAACGCATTTGTAAAATGTATTCCTTTAATTCCCTCACTTATTGCAGCATCAACATTTTCTTTTTTGTCGTCTATGAATACTGCCTTGCTTGGGTCTATATCGTATCGTTGAAGTGTTAACTGATAAATTTTAGGATCTGGCTTTTTCATTTTTTCTGTTCCAGAAACTACAATGCCATCAAACCAAGATAAAAATTTGAAACGCTCAAGGGCAACTGGAAAGGTTTCGTGACTCCAGTTTGTAAGGCCAATGAGTTTGTGCTTCCCGTTTAGTTTAAGTTTATGTAGCAATTTTACAGTATCGGTGTGCTCAAATCCCAACATTTCTTCCCAACGCCCATAATACATTCGAATGAGTTGTTCATACTCTGGGAACATAGCCACACGCTCTTCAGTGGCTTGTTGTAAAGAATACCCTGCATCTTGATTTTCATTCCATTCCCAAGTACAGATTGTTGTTAAAAAATGCGTCATTTTTTGTGCATCTCCTCTAAATTCCTTCAGATATACAT
>JAYPBW010000077.1:0-5687 GCA_038124405.1 Flavobacteriaceae bacterium
CTGCTTCTTCAGCTGGTTCTTCAGTAGCTTCAGCAGCAGCTTCAACTTCTTCAACTGCTTCTTCAGCTGGTTCTTCAGTAGCTTCAGCAGCAGCTTCAACTTCTTCAACTGCTTCTTCAGCTGGTTCTTCAGTAGCTTCAGCAGCAGCTTCAACTTCTTCAACCGCTTCTTCAGCTGGTTCTTCAGCAGCTTCAGCAGCAGCCTCTGCTTCTTGTGCAGCTAATGCAGCTTGAGCATCGGCTTTGCGTTTTTCATTTACTTCTTTCTCAGCCGCAAGTGCCTTAGCTTTTTTGTCAGCCTTATCTTTAGCTAATTTGCTAACAGCGGCATCTTGTCGGGATTCTTTATCAGACACCCAAGAAGCAAATTTTGATTCTACATCTTCTTCGGTATGCGCGCCTTTACGAACACCATTAATCAAATGGTTTTTTAGTAAGGCTCCTGTTTCTGAAAGAAGGTTACGCGCAGTATCGGTGGGTTGAGCACCATTTTGTAACCAATCTACAGCACGATCAATTTTGATGTTAATCGTTGCTGGATTTGTGTTAGGATTGTAAGTTCCAATTTTTTCAAGGTATCGCCCGTCACGTTTTGATCGTGAATCAGCAGCTACTACCCAATAAAAGGGTTTCCCTTTTTTACCGTGTCTTTGAAGTCTAATTTTTACTGGCATATCAAATTAAATTTTGGGGTGCGAAACCCTGGTTATTAATGCGTGGCAAAGCTACACTATTTTTTCTTTTCACCAAACGTTAATAACTTCATGTTACATTCCATTAAAATTCGTACTGAACTTCGTTAAATTAGTGGGCTAATCTTCTTGCATGTTTTTAGTATTTGATACCGAAACCACAGGCCTGCCAAAACGGTGGAATGCCCCTATATCAGATTTAGAAAACTGGCCTAGATGTGTTCAGATAGCATGGCAGCTGCATGATTTTGACGGAAAACTTATAGAGTACGATAATTATGTCGTAGCTCCAAACGGGTTTAATATTCCATATGAATCGGAACAAATTCACGGAATAAGCACGGAACTTGCTTTGAATGAAGGTACCATTCTTTCAGAGGTTCTAGATAAATTTGAAGAAGTTCTATCCAAATCTAAATATATAATAGGTCATAATTTAGGGTTTGACATCAATATTATGGGCGCTGAGTTGTTGCGTTTAGAACGTAAAACCTCTATCGCAGCAATACCCGTTTTAGATACATGTACAGAAGAAACCGCGTTGTTATGCGAATTACCAGGCGGAAGAGGAGGCAAATTCAAATTACCTACCCTTACTGAACTCTATAAGCATTTGTTTTCTACAGATTTTAAAGAAGCGCATAATGCCACTGCAGATGTGGAAGCGACAGCTCGTATTTTTTTTGGAACTCCTACGGCAAAATTTGTATAAATCAAGACTTTTAGATAATATTCCTCAGATTTCTTCAAAAATTCAGGAGGAATTTTCTGGTGCAGTTCCTCTAGCTGGGCTACAACATCAAAATCTTAAAGAGGCTTCAGCGAAGTATGTGAACAAGGAACAGTCCGTTGCTCAATCTACTACTCAAAAAGCCCTGTATGTTGCCGATTTACCTTTTGCCCATTTACATACGTTATCCCAATTTTCGGTGTTACAATCTACTATTCGGGTAAAGGAATTGGCCGAGATGGCAGATGAATTAGGAATGCCCGCCGTAGCCCTTACGGACTTAGGAAATCTTATGGGCGCTTTTCATTTTGTAAAAGCTGTTAAGCAAGTTAATGCAAAACGCGGTGAAGATGACCAAAGACCGGCTTTAAAGCCCATTATTGGAATTACACTTAACATATGTGATAATCATCAAGATAGAAGTCGCAGAGATGATGGATATCAAATGGTGTTTCTCGCAAAAAACAAATCGGGATACCAGAACCTGATTAAATTGTCTTCACTAGCATACACCAAAGGGTTTTATTATATACCTAGGGTAGATCGCGAGTTGATTCAGCAGTATAAAGATGATCTCATCGTTTTAACTGGGAACGTATATGGCGAGGTATCTTCAAAATTACTCAATGTTGGAGAAAAACAAGCTGAGGAGGCTTTGTTGTGGTGGAAGGCTCAGTTCGGAGAGGATTTATACATTGAAATTATGCGTCATGGTCAAGATGATGAAGATCGCATCAATCCTGTGTTGGTGCAGTTTTCTGAAAAGCACCAAGTTAAGCTGGTAGCAACAAACTCTGCGTATTATTTAAAACAAGAAGAAGCCAATGCACACGATATTTTGCTGTGTGTAAAAGATGGTGAAAAACAAGCTACCCCCATTGGCAGAGGACGCGGGTACCGCTATGGGTTGCCTAACCAAGAATATTATTTTAAAACACCTAAGCAAATGCAATCTTTATTTGCTGATTTGCCACAAGCATTAAATAGTATTTCTGAAATTATAGACAAGGTTTCACCTTTTGATTTGGCACGAGAAGTACTGCTACCCAAATTTGACATACCAGTTCAATTTGTATCGGAGCAAGATGCCAAAGATGGAGGCAAGCGAGGCGAAAACGCTTATTTACGTCATCTCACTTACGAAGGTGCAAAAGAACGATACACCAGTTTAGAAGATGACTTAAAAGAACGAATTGATTTTGAGCTAAGCGTCATTGAAAACACGGGATACCCCGGCTATTTTTTAATTGTTCAAGATTTTATAGCTGCAGCTCGAAAAATGGACGTTTCTGTTGGGCCAGGACGTGGATCAGCAGCGGGTTCGGTTGTGGCCTATTGCCTTAAAATAACCAATATAGACCCTATAAAATACGACTTACTTTTTGAGCGTTTTCTAAACCCTGATCGTGTAAGCCTTCCTGATATTGATATAGATTTCGATGATGAGGGACGCTCTAAAGTAATGGATTATGTCATTGAAAAATACGGTTCAAATCAAGTAGCGCAAATTGTTACCTATGGTACTATGGCGGCTAAATCATCTATTCGAGATACGGCTCGTGTTCTAGATTTATCGTTGGGTGATGCAGATAGAGTTGCGAAATTGGTACCGAATATGAAGCTTGAAAAAATTTTCAATTTGGACGACAAAGAGCTTAAAAGCAGCCTTCGCTCAGATGATTTTTCAAGGGCAACACAATTAAAAGCCATTGCTGAAGGTAATGATCTCGAGGCCGAGACCTTAAGACAAGCCCAGGTGCTTGAGGGATCTTTGAGAAATACTGGAATACATGCCTGTGGTGTAATTATCACTCCAGATGATATTACCGAATTTGTTCCAATAGCAACAGCAAAAGATTCTGAGCTTTATGTTACTCAGTTCGACAACTCTGTGGTCGAAAATGCAGGCTTGTTGAAGATGGACTTCTTAGGATTGAAAACCCTTACGCTTATTAAGGATACGGTAAAAATTGTGAAATACCGGCACAATATTGATTTAGATCCGGATACATTTCCATTAGACGACCAACCCACCTATGAGCTATTTCAGCGAGGAGAAACAGTTGGGATTTTTCAGTACGAAAGTGCTGGAATGCAAAAGTATTTGAGAGAGTTAAAACCCAATGTATTTGAAGATTTAATTGCCATGAATGCGTTGTATCGTCCGGGTCCATTAGAATACATTCCAAGTTTTGTGCGTCGTAAAAATGGACAAGAGCAGATAGCATACGACTTGCCTGTTATGGAGCAATATTTGAAACAAACCTATGGGATTACGGTCTATCAAGAACAGGTAATGTTGTTGTCTCAGTCATTGGCAGGCTTTAGTAAAGGTCAGGCAGATGTGTTGCGAAAAGCAATGGGTAAAAAGATATTTTCTCTTCTTGAGCAGCTAAAGCCTCAGTTTCTTGATGGTGGAGAATCACGCGGACACCCAAGAAATGTTCTCGAAAAAATTTGGAAAGATTGGGAGGCTTTTGCTTCTTATGCTTTCAACAAGTCTCACTCTACGTGTTATGCTTGGGTTGCCTATCAAACAGCATACTTGAAAGCAAATTACCCTGCAGAATATATGGCTGCGGTTCTTTCAAATAATATGAACGATATTAAGCAGGTTAGCTTTTTTATGGAAGAATGTCGGCGTATGGGAATTACGGTATTAGGCCCAGATGCAAATGAGTCATTCTACAAGTTTACGGTAAATGACCAAGGGGCAATTCGTTTTGGAATGGGGGCTATAAAGGGTATGGGGCGTGCTGCGGTACAAACTATTGTAGCGCATCGTAAAGAAAAACCGTATTCCTCTATTTTTGATTTGACGCAACGGATCGATTTACGCGCTGCAAACAAAAAGTCATTTGAAAGTCTGATTTTGGCTGGAGGTTTTGATTCTTTTTCTTCTGCCCACCGGGCGCAATATTTTCATCATAATGGAGATGGCGTAACTTTCGTTGAAAAAGCGTTGCGCTATGGCGCTCAACACCAAGAAAATGAGCAGTCGGCTCAGGTAAGTTTATTTGACTCAGACTCCGCAGCGAGCATACCAACACCCATATTACCCGAATGTGATCCTTGGGGTGCACTACATACCCTTAAACAGGAAAAAGAAGTTGTTGGTATTTACCTTTCGGGACACCCATTAGATGATTTTGAACCTGCTATGAAACATTTTTGTAATGCCAAAGTAGGACTGTTTAATGATTTAGAGTCATTGGTAAATAAAGAGCTCAGCTTTGGAGGAATGGTGGGAGAAGTAGATCATCGTGTGTCCAAAAATGGAAAAGGATGGGCGCTTTTCACACTCGAGGATTTTGAAGAATCTTACGAATTCAAAATTTTTGGGGAAGAATATTTGAAATACCGCCATTTTTTTGTTGAGGATAGTTTTATTCACGTGAAGGCAGTTGTGAGAGAAGGCTGGCTTAGTAGGGATACAGGAAAGCGTGGTGAGCCAAGGCTGCAATTTACAGCCTTTCAGCAGTTGCAAGACACCTTAAATGCGTATACTAAAAAAATCACCTTACGATTAGATGTTGCACACATGGATAAAAATATGTTGCACTTCCTTGATAAACTTTTTAAAGAACATAAAGGAGAGCATAAGTTAGATATGACCTTTTACGAAACCAAAGACAAATTAAAATTAAACACCTCTAGTAGAAAAATCAAAGTGCATGTTGGAGAATCTTTTTTAGCTGCGCTAGATGCATATCCTGTTGCCTATAAATTAAATTAGAACGATGTATCGATATCGCAAATGATTAGATAAGAATAGCCAATAGGATTAGTTGTTTAATTATAAAAAAACACACTACATTTGAATTCCTAAAATTATATGTTATGGCACTAGAAATTACAGATGCAACCTTTGAAGAAGTCGTATTAAAATCAGAACAACCTGTACTGGTTGATTTTTGGGCAGAATGGTGTGGTCCATGCCGTATGGTAGGCCCAATCATTGATGAGCTTAGTAATGATTATGACGGAAAGGCTGTTGTTGGTAAAGTAGATGTTGACAATAACCAAGAGTTTGCAGCCAAATATGGTGTTCGAAATATTCCCACCGTATTGTTATTCAAAAACGGAGAACTGGTTGATCGAAAGGTCGGGGTGTCTCCTAAAGCTGTTTACGCTGCTGCAATAGAGGAGCAATTGTAATCAAAAGCTTTTTTTGCGTTTGTGTATCCGAAAATGCGGTGTATATTTGCACGCATCTAACAAAAGGTCTGGTAGTTCAGCTGGTTAGAATACATGCCTGTCACGCAT
>JAYPBW010000078.1:0-1662 GCA_038124405.1 Flavobacteriaceae bacterium
CGCCAATGCAAACCGAACAGTATTTAGGCTTAAAGAATCGATTTTAGAGGCACTTCCCGATGTTTTTGATGTGAGTCAGCTTAAAGAAATTGCTGCTAATGACGACAATAAGAATTTTAAAAGACTTTGCTACGAGTACTTACCGCTAAAGTTTAGCCGCCGTCATGGCGACCCAAGCCGCCCATGGAATAAATTCTCTATAAATACACGTAACGAGAATGGCGATAAAATTTTAGATTACGAAGGAAACTGGCGTGATATTTTCCAAAACTGGGAAGCTCTTGCACATTCCTATCCCGAGGTTATTGAGGGCATGATTCATAAATTTTTGAATGCAACTACTTTTGATGGGTACAACCCTTATCGTGTTACTAAAGGAGGTTTTGATTGGGAAACCATTGAACCCGATAATCCTTGGTCTTATATTGGATATTGGGGCGACCATCAAATAATTTACTTGCTTAAATTTTTAGAGTTTGTAGAGGATTATTATCCAAATAAACTTAAAGAGTATTTCACCCAAGACTTGTTTGTGTACGCCAATGTGCCATATCGTATCAAAAGCTACCAAGACATTCTAAAGGATGCGAAAAACACCATTGATTTCGATCACCAAAGAGAAGAAAACATTCAATTTAAAAGAGATGAAATTGGAGTAGATGGCGCATTACTTCGCGACAATACAGTATTTATCTATAAAGTCAATTTTGTTGAGAAAATTTTAGCTACTGTTTTAGCAAAGATGTCAAACTTTATTCCAGAGGGTGGTATTTGGATGAATACGCAGCGTCCAGAATGGAACGATGCAAATAACGCATTGGTAGGAAATGGCGTTTCTATGGTTACACTGTATTACTTACGTCGCTTTTTGCGCTTTTTTGAAGAGGTGGTTACAAGTTCAGAAAATTCAGATTTCCCAATTTCAAAAGAACTTGCGCTATTCTTTAATCGAGTTTTAGGAGGTCTTCAAGAGCATAAATCATTACTAAGCAGCTCAATTTCTGACACCAATAGAAAACGTATTATGGATGTGCTTGGTGAAGCAGGAAGTCACTATCGTAATACCATTTATGATAATCGGTTTTCAGGAGACAAACAAGTAGTAACCAAACAAGATTTACTATCGTTTTTAGATGTATCGGCTACATTCTTGGAGCATTCCATTAAGGCAAATAAACGTACAGACAACTTATATCATGCCTATAACTTAATGACGCTTACGAGCACAAACGAGGTGCGTATTTCGTACCTGCCAGAAATGCTCGAAGGTCAGGTTGCGGTATTAAGCTCAGGATACCTATCTGCTAAAGAAAGTTTGGATGTTCTTAATGGACTAAAAGCAAGTGCTTTATTTAGAGAAGATCAGTACAGTTATATTTTGTATCCAAACAAGGAACTCCCTCGTTTTGTAAACAAAAACACCATACCCGATGAAAAAGTTGCCTTATCAGTGTTGCTAACAACATTAGTAGCAGACAACAATACGCAAGTACTTTCGCAAGACTTACGTGGCGCGTATCACTTTAATGGAAGTTTTAATAACGTAGATAGCCTTAGAGAGGCACTGCAAAACCTCCCAGAAAAGTACCAAACACTAGTAGCTAAAGAAACCCAAGAAGTAGAACAGATTTTCGAAGATATTTTTGATCACAAGTCTTTCAC
>JAYPBW010000078.1:1672-5448 GCA_038124405.1 Flavobacteriaceae bacterium
TAACCACAAAGCCTTTACTGGTCGTTCTGGAACATTCTATGGTTATGAAGGCTTAGGCTCTATTTATTGGCACATGGTTTCAAAACTATTGTTGGCAGTTTATGAAATTACTCGCGATGCGATAGATGCCAATGAAGACAAAGCTCTGATTGGAAAACTTTTTGATCATTACTTTGAAATTAATGCAGGTATTGGCGCACACAAATCGCCCGAACTGTACGGAGCATTCCCAACAGATCCGTATTCGCATACACCAGGCGGAAAAGGAGCTCAACAGCCAGGAATGACCGGACAAGTAAAAGAAGATATTTTGAGTCGTCTGGGAGAACTTGGTATTCGAGTAACAAATGGAACGTTAACATTTGATCCAACTATTCTTCGTAGCGAAGAGTTTTTGACTACTCCTCAAACCTTTAATTACGTTAATGTTACAGGCGAAGAGTCTTCCGTTTCTCTTGAAAAAGATAGTTTGGTATTTACGTATTGTCAAGTACCTATAATTTATAAAAAATCAAAAACCGCAAGTACAGAAGTAGTATTCCAATCTGGAGAAACCGAAACATTTTCGGGGAATACATTGGATGAAAGCCTCAGTACTTCACTCTTTCAAAGAACCAATACAATTACCAAAATTATTGTGTCGGTTGTGAAAGATTAAAGGAAAAAACGAACTGTGGATATTGACAATGTCAAAATCTTGTAATCATGAAAAATAGCATACACTATGGACTTTTCATTTCAATATTTTGCCTTTCCATATCCTGTAACACACAGCATTCAACCATGAAGAGCAAAACGTTATCTGCAAAGGAATTGTTAGGGAATCCTAATTATCCTGCTATATCATATGGTGGTTATAGAAAAACTACTCGTGATATTCAGCCCACCATTGCTGAACTTAAAGATGACATGAAAATACTTTATGCCATGGGTATTCGATTTGTTAGGACATATAATGTTCATCTTCCTCAGGCAGCAAATTTGCTTAAAGCCATTTCAGAACTTAAGGATGAAAATCCAGATTTTGAAATGTACGTGATGCTAGGTGCTTGGATAGATTGCTTAAACGCTTGGACCGAAAAGGTGGTCAATCATCATGTAGAGAGTCCTAGAAACGAGGTGGAAATTAATCGTGCGGTAGAATTAGCCAATCAATATCCAGACATCGTAAAAGTTATAGCCGTTGGCAATGAAGCGATGGTTAAATGGGCAACTAGCTACTACGTGCAGTCGGCTATTATTTTAAAATGGGTGACGCATTTGCAAACACTAAAAAAGAAAAGGAAACTTCCTAAAGAACTTTGGATTACTAGCTCTGACGATTTTGCTTCATGGGGAGGCGGAGACACTTCCTACCACAATGAAGATTTGGAGGCGTTAATAGCAGCCGTAGATTATCTTTCCATTCATACGTATCCGTTTCACAACACGCATTACAGTCCGGCATTTTGGGAAATCACACAAGAAGATGCGGTGGGAAAAACCCAACGTGAACTTATTGATGCAGCCATGTTACGTGCTCGAGATTTTGCCATTTCGCAATACAACAACGTAAAAAAATACATGACGAGTTTGGGTATAAACAAACCCATTCACATTGGTGAAACAGGCTGGGCAACGGTTTCTAGTGGATTTTACGGCAGAAAAGGGACACACGCTGCAGATCAGTATAAACAAGCGTTATACTACAAACACATGCGTGATTGGGCGAAAGAAAATGGTGTTTCTTGCTTTTTCTTTGAAGCTTTTGACGAGCCATGGAAAGACGCACAAAACCCAAAAGGATCAGAAAACCATTTTGGATTGATAACAGTTGATGGAAAAGCAAAATATGTTCTTTGGGACGAGGTAGATAGTGGTGTTTTCGATGGACTTAATCGTAATGGATCCTCCATTGAAAAAACGTTTAATGGGAAGAGGGATAATCTTTTCATCTCTGTTTTGCCACCAAATATTTTAGAAAACAACTTAAACTAAACCTATGAAAAGCAGCACAATATCAATCTGCATTATACTTATTATGATGGGAACTTCATGTACACAAAATAATTTGGAAGTAGAAGTGTTCGAAACCTCTGAGAGTGGAAATAAACTTACTCAAATCAACCAATTCAAGGCAACCGACAACGCCTCAAGCATTATATTGAATCCCTCAAAAGAACTTCAAACCATCACCGGGTTTGGAGGTGCTTTTACCGAGTCTTCAGCCTATTTGCTTAACCAGGTTAGCAAAGAAAACAGAAATCAAATTTTACGGGCGTATTTTGCTAAAGAGGGCGCTAGATATTCCCTTACACGAACTCATATGAATTCGTGTGACTTTTCACTCAATAATTATTCGTACACACCTGTTGCTGGAGATAAGAATTTGGAGCATTTTTCTATTGATGAAGACAAAGACGACTTGATTCCAATGATTAAAGACGCCATGGCTATTTCTGAGGACGGATTTAAATTATTTGCCTCGCCTTGGACCGCAGCTCCGTGGATGAAAGATAACAACAAATGGGTAGGCGGGAAATTACTTCCTGAGTATTACGATACTTGGGCATTATTTTTTTCAAAATATGTTGATGCCTACAAATCAGAGGGAATTGACATTTGGGGTTTTACTGTAGAAAATGAGCCGCATGGAAATGGCGAAAACTGGGAAAGTATGCATTACTCACCAGAAGAAATGACGCATTTTGTGCAACATTTTTTAGGGCCAAAGTTGGAGGCCGATGGCAAAGGCGACCTAATTATTTTAGGATACGATCAAAACCGAGAGGGGATTCGCGAGTGGGTTGACGAAATGTACAAAGATGAAGCCTCTTCAAAATACTACGACGGTACTGCTGTGCATTGGTATGAAAGCACCTACGACTATTTCCCAGCAGAATTACAATATGCGCATGAAAAAGCTCCAGACAAATACCTTATTCAAACCGAAGCTTGTGTTGATGCCGAAGTTCCTGTTTGGCAAGACGATAAGTGGTACTGGAAAAAGGAAGCCACCGACTGGGGTTACGATTGGCGTGAAGCTGAAAAAAAATACTTACACCCAAAATACGCCCCTGCAAACAGATATGCGAGAGACATTATAGGGTGCCTAAACAATTGGGTTGACGGCTGGGTAGATTGGAATATGGTATTAGACACCAAAGGAGGTCCCAACTGGGCAAACAATTGGTGTATCGCCCCAGTTATTGTTGATACTGATAAAGATGAAGTGTATTTTACGCCACTCTACTATATCCTCGCTCATTTCAGCAAGTATATTCGGCCCAATGCAGTGGTTATAAATGCCCAAAATTCAGACAAAGATTTGATGGTTACTGCCGCCAAAAATCCCGATGGGACTGTTGCGGTTATTGTTTTCAATGAAGGAACCTCATTAAAAAACTTTGAATTAAAACTTAATGGTCTAACCAAAAATATAAGTATAAACCCACAGGCAATACAAACCATAATGATTAACAACCGCTAAAATTAGTATACATGAATAATCACTCCTCCTTAACAAAAAAAGTCCCATTGAGTCAAAAGATAGCTTTTGGCTTTGGAATGCTCGCAAATCAGATGTTCCCTGCTGCTCTCGGGGTATTTATAATTGTTTTGGTACAAGATTTAGGATTTGCCGCCTTATTATGGGGGATTATTCAGTTTGCACCTAGAATTTTTGATGCAATCACCGACCCTATCATGGGATTTATTTCAGACAACACCAAATCTAAGTGGGGAAGAAGAAGGCAGTATGTTTTTATTGGTGGAATTCTTATGGGAATCGCATATAT
>JAYPBW010000079.1:0-5328 GCA_038124405.1 Flavobacteriaceae bacterium
TCATAAAGCATCCCTGTGCACAGACACATGGTTTGATTTGTGCGAGTCAAAACGTCGTAGTTTTTACAAGTTTGACATCCTTTCCAAAAGTCTGGATCGTCTGTAAGCTTAGAAAAAGTAACAGGACGATACCCCAAGTCGTAATTAATTTTCATGACTGGGAGTCCAGTAGTGATGCCAAATATTTTGGAGTTTGGATACTTTTCTTTGGTATACTTAAAGATTTTAGTTTTAATTTTCTTTGCCAAGCCAATTCCTCTATATTCGGGCGCGACAATAAGACCAGAATGTGCTACATATTTTTCGTGACCCCAAGCTTCTATATAGCAAAAGCCAGCAAATGTTTCGCCGTCTAGGGCAATTATAGCATTTCCAGATTCAATTTTTTTCTGGATGTACTCTGGAGTACGACGAGCAATCCCTGTTCCTCGTACTTGTGCTGAGGAAGCAATTGTTTCCGAAATGATTTTGGCATACGATACATGTATGCGTTTAGCAACTTGAATTTCCATGTTAAGGATAAAAGAGAATTAGACTGAAAAAAAACGGAGAAGGAAACCGGACACACCTTAGTTTCATAATAAAATAGACTACCCCAAGGGGCGACGAGCGCGCGGGGAAAAAGAAAAACGTGAAACTAGGTTTACAGTCATGCTGCAAATATATGGTTTTCTTCGAATATGACAAGATGCTTCTTATTTTTTATATAAGACGCTTAGTTATTTTTACTTAATTTTTGTGTGCTAATGATATTATCGCAGCGCAAATTCCTAATTTTGTGTAAAACAGCTATTGGATTGGCAACACGCAAACAAACAACATTTAACGTTGGGGCATTTCCTGATATAAAGTCGAAACTTTATGCATGGGCAGCAGTAGCCAACCCTATGGCGTGGTATGATTCCAACGATTATCCACATCAAAAATCAACTTATGATGCGATTTTAGCCCTTCAAATTAAGCCCAAAAGCACGGTGATTAATTCTTATGAATCGCTTAGGAAAAACATAAAATCAGATTGGCTATTTGGCTTCTTCTCGTATGAATTTTCACATGCGTGGGAAAGTATTGAGGTTTCATCACCACAGCATATTGAAGTTCCCAAATTGCAGTTCTTTTCCCCAGAAAAGCTATGGTTGTTAAAAGAAAATACCTTAACAGCACTATACGAAAGTGATGATAATGCAACCTCAGATTTTGAAGATATTATCGCTGCTATTCCGTGTACTCAAGCAACTACAATTGCAATAGATTTGTCTCCCAGAATTTCAAAGTCAACATATTTAAAAAAAGCAACTTCGTTGCAAGAACATATTTTGCGAGGCGATATTTACGAAGTGAATTATTGTATGGAATGGTTTGCAGAAAACATCAAAATAAAACCATCACATATATTCCATAATTTGAATACTGTTTCTAAAACACCCTTTTCGGCATACTTGGCAATGGACAACCTATATCTTATGTGTGCATCTCCAGAGCGATTTTTAAAACGCTCTGGGACTACTGTGTTGTCTCAACCTATTAAAGGCACAGCAGCTAGGAACTTAGATGATGTATTGGATAAATCGGCAGCAGAAATGCTTAAAAGCGACCCCAAAGAACGCGCAGAAAACATAATGATAACAGACTTAGTCCGTAATGATTTATCAAGAGTTGCACAGAAAGGTTCTGTGGTTGTTACCGAACAATGTGTTGTATATCCTTTTGCTCAAGTTCATCAAATGATTTCAACCATAAGTGCCATTTGTAGTCATAAAACTTCTTCTTTAGATATTATAGATGCTTGTTTTCCAATGGGTAGTATGACAGGAGCTCCTAAGCAACGTGCCATGGAATTAATTCATAGACATGAAGCAAGTCAACGAGGTTTGTATAGTGGTGCTGTTGGGTATTTTGATCCAAATGGAGATTTCGATTTTAACGTGGTTATTAGAAGCCTTATATATGATGCACAAAAACAATATCTTTCAACTCATGTTGGAAGTGCTATCACTGCTGCATCAAACATTAATAAAGAGTATGATGAGTGTCAGCTTAAGGCAGCAGCTATTAAGCGTGTACTAGCAAATGAGCATACACTACCAGTTGGTCATGGAACAAAAATTTAATACATATCTCGAAAGTCTTTTAGCCAATATTTCAAATCCTAAAATACTAGTTGCGGTTAGCGGTGGAGTAGATAGTGTGGTCCTGGCGCACTTGGTAGCAACCTCTAAATTGCCTTTTGGTTTGGCTCATGTGAACTACAAGTTAAGAGCAGAGGATAGCGATTTGGACGAAAAACTAGTTGTCAAAATTGCATCTCAATTACACGTTTCTTGCCATAGTAAAGATTGTCCTATTGATTCAAATGAATCCGGGATTCAAGAAAAAGCCAGAGATTTGCGTTACGCATGGTTTGAAGAACTCATGAAAACACATGCTTATAATGTGATTGTAACGGCTCACCACGCCAACGATCAGTTGGAAACACTTTTTATGCGGCTCTCCAGAGGAAGTGGATTAGAAGGTCTATGTGGTATTCAGCCTGTTTCAACAAATTTGGTACGCCCGCTATTACCATTTTTTAAATATGAAATTCTGGAATACGCCCATAAACATGATTTGCAATGGCGTGAAGATGCTTCAAACGCATCAACAAAGTATTTGCGCAATGCTATTCGGCACCATGTGATGCCTGCTTTTTTAGATCTTTCAAATCATTCGGCAACCAATGCGCTCAATTCCATGCAGCACTTAAACGACGCTTTTCAAGCTATTTCTTCACAAGTTAAACACATACGTGATGATTGGAAAAACGAGTCAGGTTCTTTGATTATTCCACTACGATCGTTCGAAAATTTAGAACCAAAATTGTTTTGGTTACATCATTTATTCTCTTCGTATGGATTTGATGCTCATGAAATTCTAAAACTCGTACAAACACATTCAGGTAAAAAATGCGAAAGTGCAACACATCAATTACTTCGTGAACGTGATCATTTGGTATTGTTATTGCATGAAAACGAACGTAAACTCGGCGATGATCATTATCAAGTACCCAAAAACGGAATTCGCCAACCTATAAGAATGGATGTTATTATGCCCTCACCAACAATGAAATCTTCTAAAACATCTGCGTTACTCGATGCAACAAAACTTACATTTCCATTAACATTACGTAAATGGAAGGAAGGAGATGTGTTTTATCCAACGGGTATGAAAGGTAAAAATGTCTTTGAAAGAAAAACAGCAACAATGGCTGCTATGCAATAAAAATGATGTTGTTTGGGTTGTAGGTAAACGAATTGACCGTAGATTTGTATCGCAAGACAAATTAACGTCACTCCAAATCAAATTAATATGAGACTACTTCTTTTTTTGTTTTTAGTCACCCAAAGCCTTTGGGGACAAGAAACAGTGCAATGGAGCGCTCAAGCGCGCCAGACAGACACGAACACCTATGATGTTGTACTAAACGTTTCAATAGCCGACAATTGGAAATTGTATGCTACACAACTTCCAGATGGAGGTCCGTTGCCAACAGCTCTAATTTGGAATAATGCGATTGCTGTTGGAAAGGTAGAAGGTACAACACCAAAAAAAGGTTTCGACCCCATTTTTGATATGGAGTTGTCCTATTATGTAGGTGATGCTGTTTTGGTCCAATCTGTACAAACAGAAGAAAAAGAAATTAGTTTAACAATAGAATATCAGGCATGCGATGATGCGGTATGTATTTTTAGAGATGAAACCATCATTATTCCTGTTAGTGGCACAACGGTAAATGCTGTTAATCGTGATTTAACAGACATTGAAATTGAAGGAAATAGTCTTTCATTGAATTTGAAGAATCCCGAACTACTTGAGGATTCTATCGCAACTAAAAATGCTTCTTGGTGGGGTATATTTGTGTTGGGATTATTAGGTGGTTTTTTAGCATTGCTCACTCCATGTGTGTTTCCGTTGATACCATTGACGGTATCCTATTTTTCTAAAAGCAGCTCGAGTCGATCTCAAGGGATAAAACGCTCTTTAACATATACATTTTCTATTATTGGAATATATGGACTTCTGAGTTTACCTTTTCATTTCTTAGACCAGCTTCGTCCCGAGGTACTCAATTCTATTGCTACGAACGTAGTGCTAAACATGATCTTTTTTGTAGTCTTTTTGATTTTTGCTCTGTCCTTTTTTGGATTATTTGAGTTACGACTTCCAACTTCTTGGTCTTCTAAGTCTGACGAGGCTTCAGCGAAGTATTCATACTTAGGAATCTTCTTCATGGCATTAACACTAGCCGTGGTTTCATTTTCTTGCACAGGTCCAATTTTGGGCTCACTTTTGGTTGGTTCACTCACTGCCGATGGCGGTGCAGCACAACTAACTGCCGGAATGCTTGGATTCGGAACCGCTTTGGCATTTCCATTTGGATTTATGTCATTTTTCCCTAATGTTTTAAGTAAGCTTCCAAAGTCTGGTGGATGGTTGCATAATGTAAAAGTGTCATTGGGATTTGTTGAATTAGCATTGGCATTGAAGTTTTTATCAAACGCCGATATGGTACAAAGTTGGGGGTTGTTGCCTAGGGAATTGTTTATTGGTATTTGGATGTTTATTCTTATCCTTTGGGCGTTGTTTTTGTTGGGTGGATTATCTTTTCTCCACACCAAGCCAAAAAGAACGGGTGTTTTTCAAAAATCATTGGGCTTCGTGGTGTTATTGTTTGTAGCATACTTGGGTCAAGGAGTATTACCAAATCAAGATACCCCTTTACGTGCTTTAAGTGGTTTTCCGCCACCCGCATTTTATTCCGTTTATGAAACAGAATCAGATTGTCCATTAAATTTAGATTGCTATAAAGATTTTGAGTCTGGGAAGGCTGCCGCCATTGCACAGCAAAAGCCTTTACTGCTCGACTTTACAGGTTGGGCATGCGTTAATTGTAGAAAAGTTGAAGAGAATATATGGACTAGGCCCGAAGTTTTTGAAATGCTCAGAGATGAGGTAGTGCTTGTTTCACTTTATGTAGATGACCGAAAGCCTTTAGATGAAGAAGATCAACAAGTGGTAACCTATGCCGATGGTAGTACAAGAAAGTTAGCTACTGTTGGGCAAAAGTGGTCTACATTTCAAGCGCTGAACTTTAAATCGGTTTCGCAGCCCTATTATGTGTTAATGATGCCCGATGGTACCATATTAAATCCTCCCATTCAATATACAGACGCAGCTACATATACGGCATGGCTTAAAGAAGGAATAGCGGCATCTAAATCAGCCCAACCGCTGATATCCGCCTTTAGCATAGAGTAGGGGATTTCCTGTGTGTTGTTTGCCTTCTGTTAC
>JAYPBW010000080.1:0-916 GCA_038124405.1 Flavobacteriaceae bacterium
CAATTACCTTAAACAAAATTTGGCTTGATATATTGTACGGAAAATTTCCAATAATACCCACTTGACCTTTGAAATAATCGCTTAAGTTTAATTTTAAAAAATCGCCCTCAATAATGTGATTTTCTAGCGCAGGAAAATGAGTTTGTAAAAAATCTACCGACTCTGAATCAATCTCAACAACATGAATTTGAAGAAGTTTTTTTAGCAGATATTGTGTTAATACGCCCATGCCAGGTCCAATTTCGAGAACCTTATCGTATCCATGACAAGAAAGAGTATTTGCAATATTTTGTGCAATGTTGAGATCGGTCAAAAAATGTTGCCCCAAATGTTTTTTTGGACGAACACTCATGAGTAAGACTTCAAAAACTCTAAACGACTGGCAAATGCCACCCAATCTTTTGGGAAAATACGATACAATTTTTGCATAGCAAGTTGATGTCCTATTTCTTTAACCCAAGTAAGGTGTTCGGGCTCAGAGCAATAAAACTGCATACTAAAAGTAGCTCCTTTAACAGGTTCAATCCCATCTTCAAACTCCACACGTAGCAAATCAATTTGTTGAACCGATTGCGCAAGTTCCGGCAGTAATTCTTTGTCTACATAAGTTGCCCAATCTTTTTCAATGCTAGGCTCAACAATAAACGTGACGTTATAAATCTGCATATCAGTCAATTAACTCAAAACCTGTGTAAGAAATTAACGCTTTTGGAATTCGAATTCCATTGGAGGTTTGATGATTTTCAAGCAGTGCGGCTACAATACGTGGCAGTGCTAGCGAACTACCATTTAAGGTGTGTGCTAATTGTTTTTTACCATCTTTTTCTTTGTATCTTAATTTTAAGCGATTCGCTTGAAACGATTCGAAATTGGACACAGAACTTACTTCGAGCCATCTTTTTTGCGCTGTTGAATA
>JAYPBW010000080.1:926-5327 GCA_038124405.1 Flavobacteriaceae bacterium
TCAAAATCAAAAGTTAACGCTGAGGTAAACCCTAAATCACCACCACACAAGCGTAATATTCGATAGGGCAGTTCTAAAGATTCAAGAAGTTTGCTTACATGAGCTACCATGGCATTAAGTGCTTTGTATGAATGTTCAGGGTGTTCAATACGCACTACTTCTACTTTGTCAAATTGATGCAATCTATTAAGTCCACGGACGTGCGCACCATAACTTCCAGCTTCTCTTCTAAAACATGGTGTGTAAGCTGTTAGTTGGATCGGCAATTCGTTTTCTTGCAGTAAACTATCGCGATAGATATTCGTTACAGGAACTTCTGCAGTTGGAATAAGGTATAAATCATCTTCGGACACATGATACATTTGCCCTTCTTTATCTGGGAGTTGACCCGTGCCTAAGCCCGAGGCTTCGTTTACCATGTGTGGCACTTGTACTTCTGCGTATCCTGCAGCAGTATTAAAATCTAAGAAGTAATTGATGAGTGCACGCTGAAGTTTAGCTCCCTTTCCCGTGTAAACAGGGAATCCTGCCCCTGTAATTTTCGATCCTAGCTCAAAATCAATCAAGTTGTATTTTTTGGCTAATTCCCAATGCGGAAGCGCATCGTTTTGTAAAGTTGGAACGCTACCTTTTTCTAAAACCACTTCATTGTCTTCATCCGAGTTTCCTTTCGGGACACTTTCGTGTGGAATATTAGGTAATTGATACAATATTTCTTGTAGCTCGTCAGAGACTTCTTGTAGTGATATTTGTAACGCCTTAGACGCGGACTTTAAAGTTGCTGACTCCTCTTTTTTTTGGTTAGCTTCTTGGATTGCTCCTTGCTTAAAAAGTTGTCCAATTTCTTTGGCAATGTTATTGGCACGAGACAAAGTTGTATCAAGTTCTGCTTGGGTTGTACGACGTTGCTCATCAAGAATTAGCAAGCGTTCAAGCTGTGGCTTTGCATCTATATTTCGCTTTTCAAGTGCAGCAACTACCAAATCAAAATGTTGACGTACGTGCGAAGGAATAAGCATAATCAAATTTTTTACAAAGGTAAAGTATTGTAGGCAGCCAAAACAGTCTCTTTGTCTTTTTCCAATTGCTGTTGTAGTGCTTTTAGTGAATCAAACTTTTTTTCATCCCTAATACGATCAATCAAAGCCACTGTTATGGATTGGTCGTATATGTCTTTTGACCAGCTAAAAACATGAACCTCAATACTTCTTTGCTGCCCATTTACTGTGGGATTTGTACCTATGTTCATCATTCCCAAATACGTTTTGTTTTTAATAGAAACCTGAACGGCATAGGCACCATTTTTGGGAATGATTTTATCGGGATGATTAATAGCAATATTAGCCGTTGGAAATCCTATGGTACGGCCTCTTTGCTGTCCTTTAATTACAGTTCCTGAAAGTGTGAAAGGATGTCCCAAAAAGCCATGAGCCGTGGCTACATCTCCTTCTTTTAACGCCAATCGGATTTTTGTTGAGCTTATCGAAATGTTGCCTATTTCTTCTGCACTAATTTGGGTAACTTCAAATCCGTATATTTTTCCAAAGTGTTCTAAGTCTTCAACGCTAGCAGTTCGGTTTTTCCCAAATCTGTGGTTATGCCCAATGATAATTTGATCAATATTAAGCAGATCTACCAAAAACTCTTTCACATATTCGGCAGCTGTAAGTTGAGAAAAAGCTTTTGTAAAAGGATGAACAACCATGTATGTAAGGCCCAAATCGGCAAGTGTTTCAGCACGTTCTTCCAGGGTCTGAATAAGTGCAATAGGCGCATTGGGTTGTACTACTTTGCGCGGGTGCGGGTCAAAGGTTAGTAAGGTTGCAGCGTTTCCTTTTTGTTGTGCAAAAGAAATAAGTTGACGTATAATTTTTTGATGACCAAGATGTACACCATCGAATGTACCCACAGTAACAACTGTTTTAGTTTTTGGTGAAAATGTTGCACTTTGTTGAAGGATACTCATTAGTGTTCGAGTGCGTTTCCATTAAACTGATTCATGGCTTGCTGCACACCCTGAGTCATAAAACATAGTGCAGCATTTGCAGCTTTATCAAGTGCATTTGGGAGTGCAGCTTCTTCGTCAGCATTCCAAGGTTGGAGTACAAAATCTACCTGTTTGCCTTTACTAAAGGCAGCCCCGATACCAAAACGAAGACGTGAAAAAGTTGAGGTATTAAGCTGAATGCAAATGTCTTTTAGTCCATTGTGTCCACCATTTGAGCCTTTTTTTCGCAAGCGAAGGTGACCAAAATCAATATGAATATCATCTGTGATAATCAATACATTTTCAATAGGTATTTTGCGTTGTTGCATCCAATAGCGCACTGCTTTTCCACTTCTATTCATAAAGGTGTTAGGTTTTAACAAATAGCCTGTCTTTCCTTTGTGTTTAAAAGATGTTACATCGCCATATCGTAGCGTTTCAAATGAAACGTCATTGTCTTTAGCAATTATGTCAACCACATCAAAGCCAATATTATGACGGGTACCTGTATACTCAACACCAATGTTACCAAGTCCAACAATCAGAAAAGATTTCATATCAGGTACTTTTCTACTAGATGAAAAAAAAGGAATACGTAGTTTCATCTTTGTAAAAATAAAAAAAGCATCTCACTCAACAGCGAGATGCTTTTATCTATTTATAAAAAAGAATGTTATTCTTCAGCTGCAGCCTCTTCTGCTCCATCTTCAACACCTTCCTCTATTTCTTGTTCAACTTCAGTTTTAACAGAAGTTCTAGATGTTCGAACTTGACACACTACGGTGTTGTCTGGATGTAAGAACTTGTACGCTTCGTCAGCTAATTCGGTAACATATAACTTGTTACCAAGCTCAAGACCAGAAATATCAGCTTCGATAGTATCTGGAAGGTTTCCCGGAATAGCACGAACACGTAGTTTTCGCTTATTTCGTCTTAGTACTCCACCCGAGTTTAATACGCCGGGAGCAGCCCCTTTTAGGACTACTGGAATATCCATTGAGACTTCTTTGTCATCAAATAATTGATAAAAGTCAATGTGAAGGATTTTATCTGAAACTGGGTGAAATTGTATATCCTGCAAAATGGCATTAAACGTGCCGTTATCGCCCAAGTCGATAACCACCGTATGCGCATTAGGAGTATATACTAGCTTGGCAAACGCTCTTTCGTCTGCAGCAAAGTGCACTGGCGTTTCCCCTCCGTACAATACGCAAGGAACCTGTCCAGCATTACGTAGGGCTTTGGTAGCTACCTTGCCCACGCTTTCTCTTTTAGATCCGTTGATGGTAATTGATTTCATATTTAGTGTTTATTACATAATAAATTTGCCTGAGATCGATTCGTTATGATGTACGTTGTACATGACCTCGGCAAACAATTGAGCACAGCTCAATACTTTAATTTTTTTACTCTTCTTAGATAAAGGAATAGAGTCTGTTACAATAAGCTCTTTAAGTTGAGAGGCTTCTACACGTTCGTAGGCTTCTCCCGAAAGCAATGGGTGTGTACATACCGCACGAACACTAACAGCTCCGCGTTCCATCATAAGGTCAGCAGCTTTAGTAAGTGTACCTGCCGTATCTACCATGTCATCAACAAGGACAACATTTTTGCCTTTGACCTCTCCGATGAGCTCCATGCTTGAGATGATATTGGCCTTCTTACGTTCTTTATAACATATTACTACATCGCTTTCCAAATATTTAGAGTATGCATAGGCACGTTTGGAACCTCCCATGTCAGGAGAAGCAATGGTTAGGTTGTCAATATTCAATGACTTTAAGTGTGGTAAAAACAAGGAGGATGCAAACAAATGATCTACGGGTTTTTCAAAAAAACCTTGAATTTGATCGGCGTGTAAATCCATGGTGATAATACGAGTTGCACCTGCAGCTTCAAGTAATTTAGCAATGAGTTTAGCTCCGATAGGGACACGCGGCTTATCTTTTCGGTCTTGTCTTGCCCACCCAAAATATGGAATTACAGCCGTAATGTGTCGGGCAGAGGCTCGCTTTGCGGCATCTAGCATTAACAACATTTCCATCAAATTTTCAGAGGAAGGGTTTGTAGAACCAATAATGAAGATTCGTGATCCCCGAACCGATTCTTCAAATGAAGGTTGGAACTCTCCGTCGCTGTATCGCGAAAAAAGCACATTGCCAAGAGGCACGCCATATTGCTTAGCAATTTCCTTAGCTAAGATAGTACTTTGCGTACAAGCAAATATTTTGGAATCAATGGTTGTTTTTCCCATAATTTTTTAACGGTCTGCAAATGTAGGAATTTATTTGAGGTTGTTAAGTTGTATGCCCTATTTTTCTTGTGCTGCAAGAAAATTATTGGCTACATTTGCCATCCATTTGCCTTGGTGGCGGAATTGGTAGACGCGCTGGATTCAAAATCCAGTGCTGGCA
>JAYPBW010000081.1:0-1463 GCA_038124405.1 Flavobacteriaceae bacterium
AAAACGGAAAACAAGTAATTCTAACCTCCGACAAGGCACCTGTCGATATGCAAGATATTGAACAACGCTTATTGTCTCGCTTTAAGTGGGGATTGTCGGCAGAATTAATGCGTCCAGATTATGAAACCCGAGTTTCTATACTAAAGAACAAACTATACAGGGATGGTGTTGAACTTCCTGAAGATATCATTGAGTTTGTAGCAAAATCTGTAAAAACAAATGTTCGTGAGCTTGAAGGAGCTATTATTTCTCTAATTGCCCAAGCTTCATTTAACAGAAAAGAAGTAACCCTAGAACTTGCAAAGCAAGTGGTAGATAAATTTGTTAAAAACACCAAACGAGAAGTTTCTATTGACCACATTCAAAAAGTGGTTTCTGAGTATTTCCAAATGGATGTCACCACATTACAGTCGAAAACTAGAAAACGCCACATTGTTCAAGCCAGGCAACTCGCCATGTTCTTTGCCAAGAAAATGACGAAAGCTTCCCTTGCTAGCATCGGTGCCAAAATTGGACATCGTGATCATGCTACGGTATTGCATGCTTGTAAAACCGTTGACAATCTTGCCTTTACAGACAAACAATTCCGCAAGTACGTGGAAGACCTAAACAAAAAACTTACCCATTAAAAATGGCCACTAAAGTGCTTATGGTGTGCTTAGGCAATATATGTCGCTCACCATTGGCGGAAGGCATTTTCAGGGAGTTGACTAATCATTCAGAATACCATGTAGATTCGGCTGGAACTGCAAATTATCATTCAGAAGCAGCACCCGATCCACGCAGTATAGCTGTGGCGGCAAAAAATGGAATTGATATTAGCTCTCAACGCGCGCGTCAATTAACATCAAGTGATATGGATGCATTTGACCATATATTAGTAATGGATGATCAAAATTATATAGATGCGCTTTCACTTTGTACTTCGGAAAATCAGCGAGAAAAAATTGCCTTATTGACAAAGGCGAGTGGCATTGATGCAACCCACGTTCCAGACCCTTACTATGGAGATAACAATGGCTTTGACACTGTTTTTGAATTGGTACACAAATGCTGTGTGGCTTGGCTTGAAAAACACTAATCTATGGAACCAAAACAAAAAGGCAAATTGTTCTTAATTCCAAATGTGCTTGGAGATACAGCACCACTGGAAGTTGTTCCTATGTCTGTTAAAAAAACGATTGAACAACTTCAATATTTTGTCTTTGAAAAGGAAAAAGCAGGCCGTGCTTTTGTAAAGCAAATAACACCAAATTTGCCTCAAAGCAGCATCAAAGTATCTCTATTGAATAAGTTTACTACTTCCGAAGAATTACACGATATACTTGCTCCGCTGATAGATGGTAAAAATGTTGGTTTGATTACTGACGCTGGATGTCCTGGAATTGCTGATCCGGGTGCCGATTTGGTGGCACTAGCGCACCAACATAACATAACCGTTACTCCTTTAGTTGGACCCTCTT
>JAYPBW010000081.1:1473-5317 GCA_038124405.1 Flavobacteriaceae bacterium
CCCGTACAGAAACAACAGTTTATTCGATGAGCTTGTGAAGACCTTAGCTGCCAAAACCAGACTTAGTATTGCCTGTGATTTAACGTTATCTACAGAGTTTGTAAAAACAGCTAACGCTGAGGAATGGCGTAATAGTAAAGAAGATTTTATGCGAAGACCTGCGGTATTTTCTTTTTTGGCTTCTTAGCGATAAATATTCTTTTGGCGTAGCCATGTGGTGTATCGCTTCTTGTTTTTATTGTGCTGACTAAGCGTTGTAGCAAATAAGTGATAACCCGATCGACTTGGATCGGCAACAAAGTATAAGTAATTGTGTTTTTCAGGAAATAACACTGCATCTATAGAACTTACATCTGGCATGGTGATAGGTCCAGGAGGAATACCTCTTTTACGATATGTATTGTATGGCGACTTAATCTTTAAATCCTTATACAGCACCCTCCGAATATCTAAATCGTAGTCATTAGCCTGTCGTTTTAGCGCATATATTACAGTAGGATCTGCTTGAAGACGCATACGTTTTCGAAGTCTATTCAGGTATACACCAGCTACTGTTGGGCGCTCGTCTACCCTATAAGATTCTAGCTGAACAATTGCTGCCAATGAAATTACCTCGGTGCGTTCCAAATTCATTTTCTTACGTGCTGCTTCTCTTCTAGGTGTCCAGAAACGATTATACTCTAAAAGCATGCGCTTACGGAATTGTTCGGCAGATGTATTCCAGAAAAATTCATAGGTGTTGGGAATACACAATGAAAGCACATTTTCATTTGTTAAACCATGTTCTTGCAAAAACTTCGGATCATTAAAAGACTGAACAATTGCAGCACTATCCGCTTCAATTTTAGTACTTATAAATGAAGCAAAATGCATTAATGTTTTTTGATTATTAAAGGTCAACTTTAACGGTTCGTTTTCTGAACGCAACCGATTAATCATATCGTTATTATTCATTCCATAAGTCAATAAAAATCGACCTGGAATAGGTGTATATCCTTTTCGTTGTGCGGCTTGTCTAAAAAAATCTACGCGTTTTACCAATTGATTGATTGTATCATAAGCGGCAACTTTTGTATTAACAGAAGGTATCAAAACTTCTCTAGTTTTATTCTCAAAAGAAGTATTTGAAGTAAAAAACACATTGTAAAAATGATAGACAAAAATACCTCCAATAAGAACTCCTATGAGTGCAACAATCACTAAAAGTCGTTGAATGGTACTCATTTTACTTCCCAATTACCAGAAAAAACAGGAACTGCGGGACCTTGAAGTGTTAAGCTGGTGTACGTTTTATCAGCTAGAGTAAAAGAAACGTGTAGGGTTCCTCCACGCGTTTGAATTAGCAAGGAATTAGAAGCTGTTTGTTTGCTTATGTGAGTTGCCACTGCTGCGGCAGTCACACCAGTACCACACGAAAGGGTTTCGGCCTCAACGCCTCGCTCAAAAGTTCTAACTTTAATTGTGTTATCATTTATGGATTGTACAAAATTCACATTTGTTCCATCTGAAAAATACGGTGCACCGTGTGCAATCTGAGCACCTATTTTAGCTACATCAATAGCATCTACATCAGTAACAAAAACAACATGATGAGGGGAGCCTGTATTAAGAAATAGATCCTCACCGCGTTCTTCCCATTGTGAAATATCATGAAGCTTAAGAGCAATTTCGTCAGTGATAAATTGCGCATGATGGACACCGTCAGCAGCCTTAAAAAGCACTTTTTCTCGAGTCAGACCTAAAGTATTGGCAAAGTGAATGGCACATCTTGATCCGTTACCGCATAAACTTCCTTCATTACCGTCAGCGTTAAAATAGCGCATATAAAATTGAGCATCTGAATCTGATTCGATACATATAAATCCATCTGCACCTACACCAAAGTTTCGATCGCAAATACGTGCAATTTCATTGTGATTATCAATAGGGAATTGTTTCTTCCGATTGTCAATACACACAAAATCATTTCCTGTTCCCTGATATTTTACAAACGAAAAAATCATGCACAAATATAGCTAATTTACGATGTCACAAGGATGTTAAAAATGAGTTAAAGCACTTTTAACTCACAAACACAAGCATTACATTTGGTATAGAAATTAAAAATAATTGCTAGTTGTACCTTTTTAAAATACCTGATTTGAATCAGTTATTACAATAAATTGGTGCAAAAAATAATCTTAAAACGAAATGAAATCTATTCTTAAAACTAGTTTTATTGCTATTACAGCAACATTAGTTACGGCATGGACGTTTAATCACTTCCAAAAACCAAATAACGTGTTTGTACCTCAGTCTCCACAAGTAGTAAACACCAGTTTCAGTGCACCAACCACCACAGTAAGTGCCATGAGCACCGATTTTACCGTAGCCGCCGAAAAAACTATAGATGCCGTGGTGCACATTACCAACACTAGTGTTGGACGTACTCGTCAACCCAATAGCATTTGGGAATACTTTTACAACACACCCTCACGAGAATATCCTCGAGTTGGAATGGGTTCAGGCGTGATTGTATCATCTGACGGCTACATTATTACAAACAACCACGTAATTGAAAATGCCACTGAAATTGAAGTCACCACTAACGACAATAAGTCTTTCGAAGCTGAGCTTGTGGGTACCGATCCAAGTGCTGATATTGCTGTTTTGCGAATCAAAAATGAAAATCCATTTCCCTATGTGCGCTTTGCCGATTCCGATATGACACGAATTGGAGAATGGGTGTTGGCTGTAGGCAACCCATATAATCTAAATTCGACCGTAACTGCTGGTATTATCAGTGCCAAATCAAGAGATTTAGACAGCTACGACAGTAAAAACCAGTCCTTTATCCAAACAGATGCCGCGGTAAACTCAGGTAATAGCGGGGGTGCACTAGTAAATTTAGATGGCGATTTAATTGGTATTAATACAGCCATTACTAGTAGTGGCATGGGAACCTTTATAGGATATTCATTTGCGGTTCCAAGCAACATTGCGCGTAAAATTTATGAAGACATCGTTGAATTTGGTAATGTTCAAAAAGCCTTACTTGGAGTAAGTGGAAACGGACTTAACGCACGCATAGCCGAAGACCTCGGCATTGAAGAAACCGAAGGGTTCTATGTTGCTGGACTTGAGGAAGGCATGGGCGCCAAAGAAGCAGGAATGCTAGAAAAAGATGTCATCATCAGAATTAATGATGCACCTATCCGAAAATTTGCCGACCTCACTGGGTATTTGGGGTCTAAACGTCCTGGAGATCGTGTAAACGTTACATTACTACGCGATGGAAAAGAAAAAACACTTTCTGTGGAACTAAAACGCACTCCTTTTGTAAATTACTATGGCATGCGCCTGCGTGATCTCTCTAAAAAAGAAGCGAGAAGTCTCGACTTAAAAGAAGGGATTCATGTGTCTGCAGTACAAAACGGAAGGCTCTATCGACGTGGTGTTAAAGAAGGTGATGTTTTGATTTCTGTCAATGGAAAAGAGGTAAGTAACACAAATGACGTGTTAGCACTTGAAGAAGACAGTATTTATGAATTGGAATTTATGAACCAAGACAAAGAGCGCATGCGCTTTATCTTTGAGTAGTTAGCTATTCCTTCTTGCGTGTGGTAGTATTTTTTAGCGTTTGTTTTGGGAAATTTTAATCGTTGGAGCTGGTCGAAAATTTCGACCAGTTCTTTTTTTTCATTAGTGTTAAATTCTAAAACATAACCTTTAGGGAATTTGTGTGGAATATACTTAACGCTTCATTGATTCCTTTTGTGGCAACTCCATTCCATTGTACCACATCTTGATCTATCAAGAATTTGTGCCCCTGACTTGTTATCAAGTTTTTTGAATTTGTTGAATG
>JAYPBW010000082.1:0-5267 GCA_038124405.1 Flavobacteriaceae bacterium
AAGCTGTTGTAGCTTATGGTGGTGTTCAAATGGGACAATTAGAAAAAAATGTTTCTTGGATTTCATTGTTTATCGCTCTTGCACCCATGCTTGGGTTCATGGGAACAGTAATCGGGATGATTCAAGCCTTTGATAAAATTGAAGCCGCTGGAGACATGCAGCCTTCACTCGTTGCTGGAGGTATTAAAGTAGCTCTTTTAACAACAGTTTTTGGTTTGATTGTTGCTATTATACTCCAAATATTTTACAACTACATCATTGCTAAGATTGACAGTATAGTAAATGATATGGAAGATGCATCAATCACATTGATTGACCTTCTTGTAGCGAACCAAAAATAATTCATAGAGCACAGGAATTATGAATATTCAAAAAATAACAAAAATTGTGGCACTTGTTTTGGGTGTATTAGGCTTGATTTTCCAGGTTACTATACTATCTAAAGGAGATGACACAATTGAAATGAATAGCTTTGCTGGGGATTATTCTGCTGTATCTCCAATGATTACATTAGCCTTATTTATTTTGGCAATTGTGGTTTTGATTACGGTAGTGTCATCACTAGCTGCGCTAGCGTCAAACCCAGTAAAACTTAAAAAGGCTGGTATTTCTGTAGCGGCTTTTGTTGCTGTAGTACTGATATCTTTTTTGTTTTCAGAAGGAGTTGAAACCCCTCTTAAAGATGGAGAAGTACTTTCTGCTTCGGGGTCACGTTGGGTAGGTACTGGATTACGCACCTTTTATTTTTTAGCAGTAATTGCTATTGGAGCTATGGTATTTTCGGGCGTAAAGCGATTTTTTAAATAATATATTATGGCAAAAAGATCTGCACCAGAAGTGAATGCAGGGTCCATGGCCGATATTGCTTTCTTACTACTCATCTTCTTTTTGGTGACTACAACTATTGAAACCGATTCTGGTCTCAATCGTAAGTTGCCCCCAATGGAAGATGTTGTTGATCCACCCATTATTAAAGAGCGGAATATCTTCACAGTGGTTGTTAACAAGAACAACGATTTATTGGTAGAAGAAAAGCCAATGGAAATCAGTGAATTGCGAGCAGCAGCAGTTGCCTTTTTAGATAATGGCGGCGGAAAGGGAGAAGACGCCTGTGACTTTTGTCAAGGTGCACGCGACTCGAGTTCATGACAACCCAGAAAAAGCAGTTATTTCACTTAAAAACGACAGAGAAACAGATTATAAAGTTTATATAGCTGTTCAGAATGAGTTAGTCGCTGCATACAATGAATTACGCAATCGTGAATTTGCACGTCTTAATCCTAATGTAGGTTTAACATATGTAGAGGCAGATCGAAAGTATTCTGACCCTCGTACATCTTCTTCTGAGAAAGAAGCACTTAAGCCTAAACTTGACCAGGTTAAGGTGTTGTTCCCTCAGAAACTTTCTGAAGCTGAACCCTCAAAAACAAATTAGTATGTCAAAGTTTAAAAAGAAAAAAGGAGGAGATTTACCTGCCATTTCTACGGCATCGTTACCAGATATCGTTTTCATGTTGTTATTCTTTTTCATGGTTGCAACGGTTATGCGAGATAGCACATTAATGGTAGCAAACACCCTTCCAGCAGCAGACCAAGTGCAAAAATTGGATAAAAAAGATCGTGTCATGTATATTTATGCAGGAAAACCAAGTGATCGTTATCAAGAAAAGTTTGGTACGCAGCCCAAAATTCAGCTGAATGACAAGTTTGCTACGGTACAAGATGTAGGGGCTTTTGTTTTGGCTGAACGCGCATCAAAACGTCAGGAGCTGCAAAATGTACTTACTACTGCTTTAAAGGTAGATGGTGAAACCAATATGGGGCTTATTAGTGACATCAAGCAAGAATTAAGAAAAGTAAATGCGTTAAAGATTAATTACACCACAAGAAATGGTGACTATACGCAGAATCTAAAATAAATCACTTTTTTAGTGTATTAATATGTAAACATCCATTTGGAAAATCTCCAAATGGATGTTTTTTTTCATTTATATTTAACCTATGAATAGGGTATTCTTTGTGATGTTTTTTTTAGCGGTGTTATGCTGTCATGCACAAGAAGAAACACGCTCTTTTAGAGAAGATCAAATATACTTTAGCGCATCTTATCCGTATTTTTCTGAAGCTCCAAATGATCTTATTCAGAATAAGTTATCGCATTCATTTTCGTTGGGATTTATACGCGATATGCCTGTAAACAAAAAACGGACAGTTGCCTTAGGGTTAGGGATTGGATGGGACTACACCAAGATTTACAACAATTTCCGTTTTGACCTAGAGGATAGCCAAATTGTTGCTCGTCCTTTTGAAGAAGTGTATGAACAAAATCATTTGACTATACATTCCATTGCAATTCCTTTAGAGTTTAGATGGCGCAATGCCACCGAAACCAGGCATGCTTTTTGGCGTGTTCATACAGGGATTGCCCTTCACATTCCACTTCAATTGAATTCTCACTACATTACAAGTGGAGGTACAAATTATAAATCAGCACTTCCTTTAAACGACACCTTTTTACGATGGAATGTTCATTTTGGTTTCAACACATGGAATATCAGTATTGCACACGACGTGCAGCCTTGGGCGGTTTCTGCGGCCCCAAATGGCACATTTGATATTAGATTCACAAAAATTGGACTTATTTTTTACATTTTGTAATAAAATTCGCATCTATATTTTCTATATCGATAGTAATTGAAAAAAACAATATCTTTACACTCATAACAATTAAACAATAACTACTATGAAATTCTTTCTTCAAGTTATGCTACTATGTCTTTCAACGGCAGTTGTAGCCCAAACACAAGTATCGGGAACTGTTACTGACAGTAATGGACAGCCTGTTCCTGGCGCAAGTGTTGTTATTGATAGCAACACCGGTACCGTAACCGATTTCGACGGTAACTTTAGCTTAAGTACTTCAAAGACCCCACCATTTACTTTAACGGTATCAAATGTTGGATTAGAAACCAAAACAGTAACGGTAACTTCTGCGATGCAGTCATTATCAATTACTCTAGGTGAAAGTGCTACGCAACTAGACGAGATTGTAGTTTCTGCATCACGCATGGCGGAACGTATTTTTGAATCTCCTGTAACGGTTGAAAAGTTTAGTATTCAACAGATTGAGCGTACGCCTGCTGCGGATTACTTCAATGGATTAGAAAATCTTCGAGGCATTCAACTAAATCAAGGTGGACTAGTATTTAACCAAGTAAGTACTCGTGGTTTTGCTACAGTATACAATGAAGGTTTTGTTACTCTTGTTGACGGGATGAACAACCAAGCTCCTGTATTTGGATTTGCTGTGGGTAACCTTGTTGGACTTAATGAGTTAGACGTACAAAGTATTGAGGTGCTTCCAGGCGCTGCTTCTGCATTATACGGTGCCGATGCATACAAAGGTATCATGTTCTTAAATAGTAAGAATCCATTTGATCATGAAGGTATAAGTACGTACTACAAAACTGGAGTTACGCAACAAGATGCTGCTGGTGAAAATGAATTTAAAGATTTTGGTATTCGTATGGCAACCAAACTTGGCGATAAGTGGGCTATAAAGGCAACACTTTCGCACAAAGAAGGTACAGAGTGGGCTGCAACCGACTACAGACACAATGTTGACGGAAAGCCTGTAGATGGATACAGTACTTCAAACCCTGACTATAATGCCATTAACCACTATGGTGAAGTTTCGGTTGGTTCTACTACACAATGGGATGCCCTTTATAATTTAACAGGAAACCCTTTACTGTTAAGTTTAAAAGCTGCTGCGCCTAACTATTTTGACACAGTACTTACAACAGGATACAATGAGGCTGATTTAGCTCCCTCTGAAGCTACAAATACAAAAGGAAATTTTGCTATTCACTACCGTCCTAATAACGATACAGAACTTATTTTAAGTTCATTAATTGGAACAGGAAGCTCACCACTACAAGCTACCGGAAGGTATTTTATTGATAATTTTAAACTACAACAACACAAGCTTGAACTTCGTTCGGGTGGTCTTACAGCAAGAGTATATTTGACAAAAGAAAATAGTGGAAACACCTATCAAATGGAGGCTGCCGCTATTGGAGTTGCTAATGCACAACCAGGAGGTATTCTTGATGGTTGGGGTGCCGCATATCTTCAAACATATTTGGGTGCCGCTGCCGCTGCAAATGGACTTACACCAGATTTAGCTGGTATTACTCAGTTTTTAGGAGTAATAGGGGGTGATATTTTAACTGGAGGGCAATCGATTAATAATCTTCCAGCGTTTGCTCAATTTGGTGGAAATACCCTTTTTGCACATAATGCAGCACGTGCTGCTGCTAATTCAAATATGTTAGTTCCTGGATCATCTGCCTACAATGCAGCTCTTGATCGAATGACTTCTAATCCATTTCAACTTGGTTCGGGTGCTGTAATTGTTGATGATACGGAAGTTATTGACGCTGATTTAATTTATGACTTTGAAGATTCTTTAGGGTTTGCAGACGTTATTGCAGGAGCATCGTACAGAAGCTCAGAGCTAAATACAGGCGGAACATTGTACACTGATTACGATGGTCCAATTACGTATTATCAATATGGAGCTTTTGTTCAAGCCAAAAAAGATTTGTTTAACGACTTTGTGAGCCTAACCGCATCGTTACGTTACGACAAGGCTGAATTCTTTGACGGCTATGTTACACCACGCCTTGGGTTGTTGTTTAACATCTCTGAAGAGCAAAATGTTCGTGTGTCTTATCAGCAAGGGTTCCGTAACCCTACTAACCAAGATCAGTACATAGCTCTTGACGCTGGGCAAGCAATATTGTTAGGTTCTTCACCAGACAGTATCGAACGCTATGACCAAGTAGTTGGTTTAGAAAATGGAACTACAGCCAGAATTACTGGAGATTATATTTTTTCTCAAGCAAGATTGTTAAATGGTGCTGCTGCTAATTTAGAAAATGTTCATGCTGAGTTTGTTCGTTCTTTTGATTTGGGATACCGTTATAATTCCAACGGGTTTACTTTTGACCTTAGTGCTTACTACAGTGATTACGATGACTACATTGGTTCTACCAATGTTATTGTTCCTGTTCTTGGGGCGGGAGTTACTGATCCTATTGCTGAGCAAAGCTATGCTATATACAGTGTTGACTCTAACCAAGATGAAGACTTTAAGTCTTATGGTGTTAACGTGAGTGCTACACAAATACTAAGCAAAAACTTTCTTGTTAATTTAGTATATGAGTTTAATGAATTGGATTATACAGTAGGTGATGATGCAT
>JAYPBW010000083.1:0-2631 GCA_038124405.1 Flavobacteriaceae bacterium
GCATTAAGTGAAGCTACTGCGCGTCATGACTGCGTTATTGGAGTCTTTCACATTCGTGAATCATGGATGAAAGAAACGCTATGGGGATTTAAAAAAATGGAACGATTCAGGGCTCAATTTCTTTTAGAAACACTCCACCAACTAAAATCAGATTTAGCTAAACTAAATATATCACTTTGGGTCACTGTTGGAAATTGGGAAAAAACGCTTCAAACGCTTCAAAAAAGCCACAATATTACGGACCTATATGGACAGAAAGAGTGGACAAAAGAAGAAATAGAAGATCAGAATAAGATTCCGAAAAGCATTAAAACGCATTGGTATTATGATCAGTTCCTTTATCACCCAGACGATATTCCTATGGAAATTGATGCTTTGCCAGAAGTTTTTACTGTATTTAGAAAAAAGTGTGAAAAGCACAGTCGTGTAAGACCACCGCTAGATACTCCAAAACCCATGGCAGCCAAAAATGTACTGAATAAAGTGCCTGATATACCAACAATCTCCCAATTGGGTTATCAATCCGAAACTTCAGACGACAGAACTGCTATTCCTTTTTCGGGAGGTGAACAAGAGGCTTGGAAAAGGATTAATGAATATTTCTGGGACACAAAGCAGTTGTCTTTTTATAAAAATACAAGAAATGGGTTGCTTGGTAAAAAATACAGTTCCAAGCTTTCGATTTGGATGGCATTTGGATCTATTTCTCCAAAATCTATTTACGAAGAAGTAAAAAAATACGAGAAAGAAATTGTCAAAAATAGCTCAACATACTGGTTGATTTTTGAGTTGATTTGGCGCGACTATTTTAAATATATATCGTTAAAACATGGAAATAAGATATTCAACATTGGTGGTATATTAGAGAAATCATACGAATGGGATACAAGCATAAACCGTATTCAAAAATGGATGTCTGGCAATACACCTGAACCTTTTGTTAATGCCAACATGATAGAACTTGCGCATACAGGTTTTATGAGTAATAGAGGGCGTCAAAATGTAGCTAGTTTTTTTAGTAAGGAATGGAAGTTAGACTGGCGGATTGGCGCGGCTTACTTTGAAGCAATGCTCATTGATTATGATGTACACAGCAACTACGGAAACTGGATGTACAACGCTGGGGTAGGAAACGATCCCAGAGATCGTAAATTTAATATTGCTTGGCAAGCAGAACGTTACGATCCAACAAATAAATACCAAAAAACTTGGTTGCAAACAACTCTTTTCTAATGGAAGTACGACTTATTCTTGGCGATCAACTCAACGAAAATCACACTTGGTTCATAGAACCAAACAATGAAGTGTACTATGTAATGTTTGAAATGCGACAGGAAACTGATTACGTACGTCATCACATACAAAAGGTGGTTGCATTTTTTAGCGCTATGCGTACTTTTGCTCGTACGCTAGATGAAAACGGTCATACAGTGCTCTACTACACGATTGATGACCCGAGAAACACTCATAACCTAGCGGAAAATCTGAAAAAAGTAGTCGCGCTATTGGATGCGACATCTTTAGCCTATCAGCTTCCAGATGAATATAGGTTAGATCAACAACTAAATTCGTTGCGTGAAACCATTGGATTACCCGTTAAAACGTATGACACCGAACACTTTCTAACTACACGAGAGGAGCTATCAAAATTTTATGATGGAAAAAAAGCATTAGTGATGGAATTTTTTTACCGCTATATGCGAAAAAAGCATCAGTATCTTATGGTAGATGAACAACCAGAAGGAGGAAGTTGGAACTACGACAAATTCAATAGAAATACGTGGAAAGGTGGTAAAATCCCAAACCCTTACATACCAAAACAAAAAATTGCAAACGAAGTCTACGAACAAGTGAAAGCTGCCAATATTGACACGATTGGCACCTTTGATACTAATCATTTTTTATTTGCAATTTCTAGAGAAGAATCATTAAACCAACTGGACTATTTCTGTGATAATTTACTTCAATATTTTGGGACCTATCAAGACGCTATGCATCAAGATGAAACCAATTTATTTCATGCCCGGATTTCATTTAGTCTAAATGTAAAATTAATTGATCCTGCTGAGGTCATTGAAACCGCTATTGCAGCATACAGAAAAAATGAATCCATTAGTCTTTCACAAATTGAGGGTTTTGTACGGCAAATTTTAGGCTGGAGAGAATATATAAGAGGACTGTATTGGAAAGAAATGCCAGCATACAAGGAGAAAAATGAACTCAAAAATTACGGCAAACTTCCCGATTTCTATTGGACCGGAAAAACCAAAATGAATTGCCTAAAAACGTGTATTGAAAACAGTTTAGACAATGCCTATGCACATCACATTCAACGACTTATGATTACTGGGAATTTTGCATTGCTAATACAAACAAATCCAGATGAAGTAGACCGTTGGTACTTGGGGATTTACGCCGATGCGGTGGAATGGGTACAACTGCCAAATACTCGAGGAATGAGTCAATATGCCGACGGAGGTATATTAGCCACTAAACCATATGTTTCCTCAGGATCATATGTCAATAAAATGAGCAACTATTGCTCAAATTGTGACTATGATAAAAAGAAACGTATTGGTGAAAATGCCTGTCCTTTTAATAGCCTTTATTGGAACTTTCTAGATGACAAAA
>JAYPBW010000083.1:2697-3114 GCA_038124405.1 Flavobacteriaceae bacterium
TAAGCCACTATTACTTCTTTACATCTTAGAGCCTATCCTCATCAACAATCCGCACTACCATGAGCGGCACTGGAACTTCGTTTCGCAGTCGATTGTAGAACTAAACAAAGAATTGAAAAAATACAATACCAAAATAACAACAGTAAAAGGGGAAGCAATTCAGGTTTTTAACGCAATACACGAACAATTTTGTGTACAAACGCTTTTTTCAATGCAAGAAACAGGGCTTAATTGCACTTACAAAAGGGACAAAGAAGTACATAGATGGTGCAAAGATCATAACGTGAATTGGAAAGAACATGTAAATAACGGCGTGTTTCGAGGACTTTCAAATCGAAAACAGTGGAAAGAAACATGGACACATCACATGATGACTCCAATACAAGTTTTTAGTGCAAAGACAGAAAATTTTGTTGA
>JAYPBW010000083.1:3199-5169 GCA_038124405.1 Flavobacteriaceae bacterium
TTCGTCATAGAAAATACCAACAATCCATTTCAAAACCTGAGACAGCCCGATTACATTGTGGACGAATATCACCCTATTTAGCTTGGGGAAACTTGTCTATTCGCTATGTATGGCAGCGCGCCAAGCAGGCAAAATCCCATGGAGCTAGTGCTTTTCAACTCAATGCATTCACATCAAGACTTCGTTGGCAAGCGCACTTTATTCAAAAATTTGAAATGGAAACCCAAATGGAATTCGCCAGCGTCAATACAGGATATCATCAGTTAGCAAAACCAGTAAACCGAGCTCATATAGCAGCTTGGAAAAAAGGAAAAACAGGGTATCCTTTAGTAGACGCTTGTATGCGGTGCGTTGTTAAAACCGGATATTTAAACTTTAGGATGCGGGCCTTGGTTGTTTCATTTTTTACACACCATTTGTGGCAACCTTGGCAAGAAGGTGTCGTTTTTCTAGGGCGCCAATTTTTAGATTTTGAACCTGGAATTCATTATCCACAATTTCAAATGCAGGCTGGTGAGACGGGAATCAATATGCTGCGTATTTACAATCCAACAAAAAATGCGCTTGAACACGATCCAGATGCTATTTTCATACGTAAATGGGTTCCTGAATTGGCAACATTACCCATTTCGTTTGCAATTGAGCCCTGGACCATGACCGAAATTGAGCAACATGGCTATTCTTGTGTATTAGGCAAAGACTATCCAAAGCCAATTGTTGATATAAAAAAAACCTATAAATATGCTTCATCTATTTTGTGGAGCCTGAAAGGCAACAAACAAGTGCGCATTGAAAGCAAGCGAATTTTGGCTAAGCACACGCTTCCTAACAGAGAAAACATTATGGACTCATGAAAAAAGAATTAACAGCAATAGAAATTGATCGTATTATTGAAATGGGATGGGAAGACCGAACACCTTTTGATGCTATCCAATTACAATTTGGACTCAAAGAACAAGAAGTAATTACCATAATGCGCAGGAACATGAAGCCCAGTAGCTTCAAGTTGTGGCGTAAACGAGTTCAGGGAAGAAAAACCAAGCATATTAAAAAACGCTCATCAGAAGTAGACCGCTTTAAATGCAGCCGCCAAAAAGGGATTAGCAACAACAAGGTTTCTAAACGTTGAAAAATTTTGAGTACATTGAATCAAAGTTTTCCTATGTCTCAAAACATAACCCAGCCTACTAAAGCCAATGTAAAAGCTTTTCTGCAAGCTGTACTTACTAAAGAAAAGCAAAAAGACAGTTTTAGACTTTATGCATTAATAAAAAAAATTACAGGGAAAGAAGGGGTGCTTTGGGGTGATTCAATTATTGGTTTTGGAAAATATCATTACAAATATAAAAGTGGCAGAGAAGGCGATTGGTTTTTAACGGGTTTTTCTCCTCGAAAAAATGCACTTACATTATACTTGTCTTGTGATTTAAGTCATGATGATTTCTCATTTGAACGTCTTGGAAAGCATAAAAAAGGAAAAGGATGCCTTTACATCAAAAAACTTGCAGATGTAGATTTAAAAAACCTTGAAAATATTATACGAGCAGCTGTGCGGCTGACTACCTCAAATTAATCGACACGCTCAATTTTAGCCCCAATGGCACGAAGTCGTGTGTCAATATTTTGATATCCTCTGTCAATTTGTTCGATATTGTAAATAGTACTTGTGCCTTTAGCAGAAAGAGCTGCAATTAGCAAAGAGATACCCGCTCGAATATCGGGAGAAGTCATTGTAGTTGCCTTGAGAGTAGATGTAAAATCGTGTCCAATTACATTGGCGCGATGTGGATCACACAAAATAATCTTAGCACCCATGTCAATCAGCTTATCTACAAAGAATAATCGACTTTCAAACATCTTTTGATGGATCAGCACACTTCCGCGAGCTTGGGTGGCTACTACAAGAATGATACTCAATAAGTCTGGAGTAAATCCAGGCCAAGGCGCATCAGAAATAGTCATTACAGAAC
>JAYPBW010000084.1:0-5156 GCA_038124405.1 Flavobacteriaceae bacterium
CGTCTTGTGTGCCGGATTTTCCAGAAAAAAACTGCACGTCGTCGATAATAAGCACATCCATAACTTGATAGAAGTGAATAAAATCGTTTCGCGTATTTTTCTTGACCGCCTCAATGTATTGTTGTGTAAACTTTTCCGCCGAAATGTAAAGGACCGTTTTGTCGGGGTACTTGCTTTTTATATCCACGCCAATAGCGTGAGCTAAATGCGTTTTGCCTAATCCGACTCCACCAAAAATAAGTAGTGGATTAAATGAAGTACCGCCAGGCTTGTTGGCAACAGCAATTCCAGCAGAACGTGCTAACCTGTTAGCATCACCCTCCAAAAAATTTTCAAAATTATAGTTTGGATTTAGCTGCGATTCAACCTTCAAATTACGTATACCGGGAATTACGAAAGGATTTCTAAGTTCGGTGGTTTGTGCTCTTAGAGGTGCTTCAACATCTTGTACTTTGATTTGTCCTTTATTTTGACTTGGTATTTTTTCGGTGAAAGGTTGTTTATTACCGAAGGTATTTTCCATTCTGATAACATAAACCAATCTTGCGGCTTGTCCTAATTCTTTGGTGAGTGCAACTTTAAGGATATCAACGTAATGCTCCTCTAGCCATTCATAGAAAAATTTACTTGGAACTTCAACACTTAGCGCATCGCCATTTAACTTTAATGGCTTAATAGGTTCAAACCAAGTTCTAAATGCTTGATTGTGAATGTTATCCTGAACAAATTTTAAACAATTTTCCCAGACGCTTTGAGCGGTTTGTTGCATGTCGATTTTTGGTTGTTATACGTTTTTTGCACAGAATGAGTGAGTTAAGTCCTAAGCGTGTTTTCGCTCATTAGTACCCCACAAATATGTGTGTAATTTTTTTTAAAAAAAAGTCATTTTGCTATTGAATTTTTAGAAAGTTTTATGCATATTCAGTGGCTCTTGAAAATACTGATTATGAAATATAAAACTTACTATGAGTAAGAAAAGTATTACAAAAAAATTTCGTGTTTTTTACCACCAAGTAGACCAAATGGGGATTGTTCATCATGCACAATATGCATACTTCTTAGAACAGTCTCGAATTGACTGGCTTCGTAACCTAGGAATTCGTTATGCCGACTTAGAACGAGATGGTATTTTGATGCCTCTAACCGAAATTTCCATACAATACAAACGTCCACTGCATTTTGATGATTCTTTTTTTGTACATACTCAATTGACATCCTTTGATAATTACTTTGTTACTTTTTCATACCGGTTAGAGCTCGAAGATAAAACCTTGGTTGCAACAGCAGATACTCGCTTGGTGTTTATGGATGCAACCATTCGACGCGCCATTAAATGCCCGCCATTTATATTGGACCATTTTACGCTTTAATAAGAGTTAGCGTATCATTCACCAGCTTTTTTTCAATTATTTTTCCATCTGGCTTTTGCGGTGCCCTAATTCCTCCGTTCCATTTTTTAGTACTCGTGATGATGCGACATTCATCCCAAAGATTATGTCTTAAAAAATGAACAATAGTAGCTGCACCACCTTCAACTAGTATAGATTGTATTCCTTTTTCTACAGCACTTTGCAGCACTTCACGAATTACATTGTTACCATCAATTTTTACTTTTTGAATAGCACCAATAGATTCTGTTTTCAGCGTATTGTACACAATTGTTGGAGCTGCACCATTATAAATTGCTGCTTGTGGGTCAGTTTTTAGTTTTGGATCAATGAGAAGTCGCATGGGGTTTTTTCCTTTCCATTTTCGCGTTGTCAATTGCGGATTGTCATATTCTACTGTTTTACGTCCTACTAATATGGCATGTTCTTCTGCCCGCCATTTGTGTGCTAATTGCCGACTGTGTGAATCGCTTATCCAACTAACAGCACCCTGAACATCATTTGTAGGAGCTATGAATCCGTCTAGAGACTGTGCCCATTTTAGTATAATATAAGGACGTTTTTTTGTGTGAAAGCAATAAAAACGTTTGTTGAGTTCTTTGCATGAATCTTCCAGTACACCTACTATAACTTCAATACCTGCATTTTGCAAAGCTTTAATTCCGTTGCCTGCTACCAATGGATTTGGATCTAAAGCCCCTACTACGACTTTTTTAATTCCTTTGGCAATCACAAGGTCGCAGCAGGGTGGTGTTTTTCCATGGTGAGAGCATGGTTCTAAATTAACATATAGAGTTGACGTGTTTAATGCAGTATCTTCTATTCCTTTTAAGGCATTAACTTCTGCGTGCGCGGTACCTGCTTTTTTATGCCATCCTTCACCCACAATAATTCCATTATTTACAACTACTGCACCAACCATTGGGTTGGGGTAGGTGCCACCAAGTCCTTTTTGGGCCAAACTTAGGCAACGTTTCATATAATGTTCATGAGTGCTATGCAATGGGATTGTGTATTTTAGCAAAAATATCAAATATCCGCATGACCGCACAAAGTGGTATCAGACCCATCAATCAAGAAGATAATAAAGTTGTAGCCAAAGTGCTGCGTAAGGTTTTGATTGAATTTGGAGTCCCAAAAAAGGGTACTGCATATGCCGACCCCGAACTAGACGCTATGTTCGAGGCCTATTCAAAACCAAAGCATGCATATTGGGTTGTAGAAATTGAAGGTAAGATCCATGGAGGTGCGGGAATTGCCCCACTTCAACATGGGCAAGCTCATGTGTGTGAGTTGCAAAAAATGTATTTTGATGTTCAAGCTCGAGGAAAAGGTTTGGGAGGCAAAATGATGGCAGCATTACTGCAAAAAGCTAGAGCATTTGGTTTTACTTTATGCTATTTAGAAACCATGCCAAACATGTATGCAGCTCAAAAACTTTATATAGCCAATGGATTTGAATACATAAAAACTCCAATGGGAAATACAGGACATTATTCATGCCCTGTTTGGATGACTAAATCGTTACTGTGACTTTAGGAGCGCTGCGAAAAGTTTTTGAAACAACATTAAAATCTGTTTATGAATTAGATGAGATTAGACATCACTTTGCTCATTTGTGTAAGCATCATTTTGGCTATAATGCGGCAGAAGTGGTGTTACTCCTTAATCAAAAGCTTTCTGAAAACGACAAAAAAATGTTGAAAGAAGACTTGGAGAAACTCAAAGCGCACACTCCCATACAGTATATAATTGGTAGTGTTGATTTTGCAACAATTGAACTCAAAGTAAATCCATCTGTACTAATACCTCGTCCAGAAACTGAAGAGCTGGTTCATTGGATTTGTGAAAATTATCCTGAGCATGACCCTATTAATGTATTAGACATTGGCACAGGCAGTGGCTGTATAGCTTTGGCTTTAAAAAAAGCACGACCGTCATGGCACATTTCAGCATGGGATATATCCGATGATGCACTGGAACTTGCAAAATACAATGCTGAAGTAAATACTATTAACGTAAATTTTAGAAAAGTAGACGTTTTAGGAGCTGAATTACCAAAGCAGTCTTGGGACCTTATAGTTTCTAATCCACCATATGTCCCCGATAGTTTAAAAAACGTAACCAAGTCACATGTATTAGAACACGAACCTTTGCATGCTATATTTGTTTCTGCGTCAAACCCTCTTATTTTCTACACACATATTGTGGCGTATGCTATGCAGTCTTTAACAACTTTGGGAGCGCTTTATTTTGAGGGACATCAAGATGAAATGCAATCACTTCAATTACTTTTACAAGATGCAGGATTTTCCGATATTGTACTTCGAAACGATTTTAGAGCAAATCAAAGATTTATAAGCGCAATTCGATAATGAATGTAGCCACACAAATTGAAGCCTTACGAAAAGAACTTCATGAACATAACAAGCGTTATTATGTTCAAGACGCTCCCGTAATTTCAGATCAGTTATTTGATGAAAAATTAGCTAAACTTAAGGCTTTAGAAGACGCACACCCTTCACTTTTTGATCCAAACTCACCCACACAACGTGTAGGCGGTACGGTTACTAAAAACTTCAAAACAGTTGTGCACAAGCATCGGATGTATTCTCTAGACAATTCTTACAATAAGCAGGATTTGTTAGAATGGGAAGCACGTATGTGTAAAAATATTGGTGTTAATCAACTTGATTATACGTGTGAATTAAAATATGACGGTGCTTCAATAAGTTTGATATATAATAATGGCATTTTAACGCAGGCTGTTACTCGAGGAGATGGAATTCAAGGAGATGAGGTTACGAACAATGTAAAGACCATCAATTCAGTGCCACTCCAAATTTCTGGAGACTCTATTCCTGAGGAGTTTACTATTCGAGGCGAAATTATTCTTCCCATTGAAGGGTTTAACGCCATGAATAAAGCCCGCGAATTAGAAGGTGAAGAGCCGTACATGAACCCTAGAAATACAGCTTCAGGAAGTCTAAAACTTCAAGATAGCAGTTTGGTTGCTGCTCGGCCCTTAGATTGCTTTTTGTATCAAATAGTAGCGGACAGACCTTTGTTTGAAACCCAATTGGAGTCATTAAAAGTTGCAGAACGGTGGGGTTTTCATGTACCCAAATATCATATTCATGCTGACAACATGGATGCTGTTTTTGATTATCTAGCATATTGGGATGAAAAAAGGACTTCATTGCCCTACGAAATTGACGGTGTAGTGATAAAGGTCAATCAGTTGGCTTATCAAGAGCAGTTAGGTTATACTGCCAAATCACCACGATGGGCAATGGCTTATAAATTTAAGTCAGAAACGGTAGAAACACAGCTTGAAGATGTATCTTATCAAGTTGGTAGAACAGGCGCTATAACACCAGTTGCTCAACTTAAACCTGTACTTCTTGGCGGTACAGTTGTAAAGCGTGCATCATTACATAACGCTGATGTTATAACTGCATTGGATTTACATGAAAGTGATTCCGTTTTTGTTGAAAAAGGAGGAGAGATTATTCCAAAAATAACAGCTGTAAACACAAATAAAAGAATAGCTGGCAGCTCGCCTATATCCTATATTAACAACTGCCCAGAGTGTGGCACTGCACTTGTGCGCAGTTTAGACGAGGCTCAGCATTATTGCCCAAATACTTTAGGTTGTATGCCGCAGCGTGTGGGGCGCGTTTCGCATTTTATTTCTAGAAAGGCAATGGATATTGATGGATTAGGAACTGAAACGATCCAATTGATGATGCAACACCACCTTATAGA
>JAYPBW010000085.1:0-5139 GCA_038124405.1 Flavobacteriaceae bacterium
CAAGCGCTTTTCTTTGTTGTTTTCCATGGAGTACTCCCTTCAAATGCCCTACAAGTCACGTATATGACTTCGTGATAAGCTTTGTGGTTTTGGTTTAGCTTTTTGAAGGTAACCAAAAGTGCAACGCGTCCGATCATGAATCATATACGTTGTTGCCCACAGTTATGATTTCTTTTTTTTCAGTTTCGCTGAAGTATTGTTTTTCGAGGTCAAATTCATTTGAAACAGGAAAAACGCCATTAAACTTTGATTTCGATTTTGAATAGTAATCAATAAAAGGAGATGTCGTTTTGTTATTAGCCTTCAATTCAATTATTACATTTTCTAAAAATTCTTTAGTCCAACCAATCTCATAATATCGCTTAGGGTCAAACTCATATTTCGACTGTGAATCTTTGATTGTCTTACCGTCTGAAGAAAGAAAGTATGTTGTGGCAGATGGAGTTTCACATTCAATATTTGCTTCGGGTTTTCCGTTCTCGTTCAAATAAGATAGGACAATGGTTGTATCATTCGGATAGTCATATTTTAACCAAGTACTCAAGTAGCATAGGCTTCCGTTATTAAGCTTGGCTTTACGCATAAATTTGAGTTCAGTCACTCTATTGTTTCTGTCAATCGTTTCAATAACATACATGTTACTTAAGTCATTCTTGTCGCAATTCCATTTGGTAATAACAAAATCAGAAGCAGATTCATAATACTCATGATAAAGAGTTTGTTGCCCTTGAACAGCCTGACTGAATAGAAACGTAAATATGAATGTCAGTCTTGTCATTTCTTAATTGTGGGCAAGGTTAATGTATGAGCAGTAGCGGATTTTACACCCCTAACTGATCAATTAGCAAGATACTTAATTAAACACAAAAACGGTTTGAGATTGCCCTCAAACCGCTATTGCTTATACATATTGTTAGCTACCGTTTTATTTTCCCATTTGATCATTCATCATAGAAAAGAACTCATCATCTGTCATCTTTTTTCTACTGTCTAGCAAGAAGTTTGCATCATCACCTGCTCTATATCTTAGCTGTTCACTATCATCAGTTACAGCTGTATAAATTACACCTGCAACTAAACTCGCTGCTGAAGAGGTGTTGTCTGGGTTCTGCCATTGTTTCATTAAAGCTCCAATAATTGGTTGATAATCGGCAATTTCTCCCGCTTGAAAATCAAAAGAACGACCTCCAAAATCTGTGGCAATCATTCCCGGTTCCACTATCTTAACTTTTACACCAATTTCTTTCATTTCATAATGCAATGATTCGGAAATCCCTTCAACTGCAAATTTAGTTCCGTGATAGAGCGAACCTAATGCAAAAGTTATTTGACCACCTATTGAAGATATATTGATAATAACACCATCTTTATTTGCTCTAAAATGTGGAATAATGGCTTTTGTTACGTCCATTAACCCTATGACGTTTGTATTGAATTGCTTGATGATGTTTTCTCTTGGGAATGATTCCAATGGACCATAAGCTCCATAGCCTGCATTGTTGACAATTGCATCTATTTTTCCAAAACTGGAAATACCATTTTTAATAGCTTGGTCTATGGATTCTAAATCAAGAACATCCAATCTTTCCAATTGTACATTCTCCAACTTATTAAGTTCTGTTTCTTTTTCTGGCGTTCGCATTGTAGCAATAACATTCCATCCTTTTTGCTGAAAATGAATAGCTGTGGCTTTGCCTATGCCACTGCTTGTACCCGTTATTAATATTGTTTTTTTCATTTTAATCTTTGTTCAGTGTTAGTAAATTTTCTACACCGTTTGCTGCGTAGATCGCCTTTGTCGTCTCGTTTAATACTTTGTTGTAATTTTCGATAGGTTGTTTCAAACCTGAATAATCGACTACAGTTCTAAATGGCTTTTCACCAAATGGAATTTCAACTAAACCCACTACTGCCTCTGCGACTCTTTCGGGTCTTTGCTCAGGTATAGATTCTACATAACCAACATAACCTTTTAAAGATGTTTCGGGAAGTATTGCCATTTCACCATATTGATTCATTCTTTCCGTATCGCTTGGTGTTATCATTCCACTCATAAAGCCCGTAGGAAATCCGCCTGGTTCAATTATACAAGATTCGATACCAAACCCTGAAAGTTCTGCTCTATAACCTTCCACTAAAGATTCTAATGCATATTTTGAGGCAGAATAAGACGCAAGAAATGGGGTGGTGACTCTGCCTATGCAACTTGAAGTGTGAATGACTGTTCCTTTTCCTTCCGTTCTTAAATGTGGTAAAACCGCTCTCATAAGGCGTTGAACTCCGAAAACATTCACGTCAAACATTTTTTGGATGTCGCCTGCTGTGAAGCATTCAAGAATTCCATTTGCTCCAATGCCTGCATTGTTAAAAACAGTATCTAAGCCGCCCATGAGCTCAATGGCTGATTTTACTCCTGCATTCACACTTTCTTCATTGGTTACATCCATTTCAACCAGTGAAACGCCTTTTGATTTGAGTTCATTGGCGATTGGTTCATTCTTGCCTTGCAGTGAACGCATTGTTCCGACAACTTGATGTCCATTTTCTGCTAATTGAATACAAGCTAAACTTCCAAAAGCACCACTTGCACCTGTAACTAAAATTTTATGTTTCATCTTTTTTGGTTTTTAATAATTTGATGAAACAAATATCCGACTGATAAAGTGGGCAGATTAACACGAAAAGAGGAAGGTTAAACACAAATCGCAGATATGAAAAAAGGAAGCCATTTGGCTTCCTTTTCTTTAATTCATTTGTCTGTATTCTTGTGGTGTTTTACCTGTTTTTTGTTTGAATAGCCTACCAAAATAATGTGGATAATTGAAGCCTAGAGTGTAGGCTATTCCGCTAATTGAATCGGTAGAACTTAGTAATAAGTGCTTTGCTTTATCTACTAAAAAGTCATTAATGTGGTCTTTGGCAGAACGCCCTGTTTCTTTGGCTAGCAAGTCGCTCAAATAACTAGCGGATAAATGACAATGGTCTGCCAAATATTGGATAGTTGGTTGCCCTTTTTCAATGAGTTGGTTTTTTGAATAGTAACCTTTTAACAACAACTCAACTCTAGAGACAATATCAATGTTATTGGCAGAACGTGTATTGAATTGCCTTTGGTAAAAACGTTTGCTGTAATTGAGCAATAATTCAATATTTGAAACCAATACTTGCTGACTGTGATTGTCAATTCGCTCTTTAATTTCATCTTGAATCAGCTGAACAATTTGATTTAGGGTGTTTTGTTCATTTTCAGAAAGGTGCAATGCTTCGTGAACTTCGTAATTAAAAAAGTTGTAAGCGTCAATTTTTGAGCCAAGGGCGGTGTTTCTAATAAGGTCTGGATGAAAGTAAAGCATCCAACCTTTTACTTGATTTAGTTCTTGCGTTTTTTTGACCTTAATTACCTGTTTTGGTGCTGTGAAAATCAAAACCCCATCATCAAAGTCATAAGAATTTCGTCCGTAATCAATTCCACAATTGGAATCTTTTAAGGCGATACAATACAAATCTGAAGAAAATCGCTTGCCAACAGTTTCCTCTTCATAAGCGAGTTTTTCGGTGTCAAGTATCGTAATTAAAGGGTGGGTTGGTTTATCTAAGCCAAATACAGCCCGAATTTCAGCTATTGATTTTGTATGAATAATAGTATCGCCCATTTTATTTTTTTCCAAAACTATGATGACGTTATAAAGTTCCTTAACACAAATCGCTGAATGATTAGCACATTTTGGTTTTAATGGTAGCTAAGTCACGTATATGACTTCGTGATAAGCTTTGTGGTTTAGCTTTTTTGAAGGTGACCAAAAGTGCAACGCGTCAGATCATGAATCATATACATTGTTAGCCACTGGCTTTTTTAGATTCTTTTTCAATCGGTTTATATTTCTTTCATTTCCAAATAGCGCAATCGACGGTTTATATTCATAGTCACAAACACTATTGACTAATAAATAATTTTTAAATCGTAAAACTGTCATTTTTAGTCCCCAATTCCAACCAGAATTATTATTGTAAAAAACTGAAGATTTTGTATTCTGATTTGTCAATCTCCAATTTTCTAATTCAGCAATTTCGGACATTCTTTCTTTAAATTCTTTTCCGTTTAATGAAATGTCTATGCGCTTAAAATTCAACCGCCTCCTTTTTACTATAAATGCTAATATTGCTATAGAAAACCAAACTAATATTGAACTAATTATATCTTCTTCAGTACGAGTGCCGACATAATTTTCAGTACTCCACCTTTCAACTAGCCAATAGGTATTCATTAAAGCAAGAATTAATGGAATAAATGCTACAAAATAATGTAGGAAAAAATGCCATTTCGATAATGGTAAAATTCTAGTTTCGTCTATTTTTTCGATTAATGTAATGTCCATTTTTCAGCTTGTGGCTAAGGTTAAAATAAAGACAGTGCGGCTTCAGCTGTCGAATCCTTCGGAGAAGGAGTCGTAAAGTAAGAAGACGTGACTTTAGGATTAGGTGGATTTAGCATTGGCTTTATTTAGTGTTGGGCGCAGTTTTATTTTTTAATTGATATTCATTTAAAATAGTCATTCCTTTTACGACTAATTCGTTTGCTATTTCAGCATTGAGTGAAGTCGATTCAATTTGAGAATTATGAACATAAATATTATCTAATTCTTTCTTTTCATTTGAACCAATTAGGATAAAAATTAAAGCGTTTCTATGGTAAAAATATTCAGTAACACTACATACTCCGTTTATGTTAGTCATGTGGTTTGCATATTGCAGCTCTCTGGTTTCCTCATTATATCCTAAACCATTGCTTTCTCTTCCTTTACACAATGAATCAATTGGCAGATATTTCAAACTAGAAATAGAGTAAAGTTCAATACTTGAGATGTAGTCAACAATTGAATCAGTTTTCGTTGCTTGTGCTTCACCGAAGTAGGGAAGAAGTAATATGCTTAGTATTAGTAGGTGTGTTTTCATTTTAATTGCGCCCAAGTATTGTATATAACCTCGTATCAGCAGAAGTCGTTTTGGTTTCCTTTAAGATAACCAAAAGGACGATGCGCCCGGATATGAGTTATATACGTTGTTGTAGGGCGTTTTGATTACTAATTGGGGAAATTATTCCAGATGGAATAGAGTGTTTTTATTTCTTCGTCCCTGAAG
>JAYPBW010000086.1:0-5018 GCA_038124405.1 Flavobacteriaceae bacterium
TTAACGCTAAGCTTCGAGTTGGAGGAAATAATATTGGCGGAAATGAATTTGTAAGTCTTGCCGGAAGTGGACGTATTGGTAGTATTTACTACTCGTCTATTTTGTTCGACTTCTAGAGATTTTAGAACTCATTAAAAGCACCCACTTAGGGTGCTTTTTTTTTGGATTAAAGCCATGAATTCTTGTTTTATTTCAACTATATTTGCACTCGAATTTAAGAGGCCTTACGCCAAACACATAAATTAATTCTTCGACTATGTCACAGAGCACAGGTAAAGTTTCCCAAGTCATTGGTCCTGTAGTAGATGTATCTTTCGATACTGCAGTTACCACACTTCCAAACATTTACGATTCATTAGAAATAAAAAAAACAGACGGTTCAACACTTGTTCTTGAAGTACAATCACATATTGGTGAAGACCAAGTACGTGCCATTTCAATGGACTCAACCGATGGTTTAGAGCGAGGTGCGGAAGTATTAGCTACTGGAAATCCAATTCAAATGCCCATTGGCGAAGAAGTTTATGGGCGATTATTTAACGTAATTGGAGATGCTATTGACGGTATTGGTGACTTACCAAAAACGGGCAAAGACGGTCTTCCCATTCACCGCGAAGCTCCTGCCTTTGAAGAACTTTCTACTTCAACCGAAGTACTGTACACTGGAATTAAAGTAATCGACCTTATTGAGCCCTATGCTAAAGGTGGTAAAATTGGATTATTTGGTGGTGCAGGTGTAGGAAAAACAGTTCTTATCCAAGAATTAATTAACAATATTGCCAAAGGACACGGTGGACTTTCTGTATTTGCAGGAGTAGGCGAACGTACTCGTGAAGGAAATGATTTACTTCGTGAGATGCTTGAGTCTGGTATTATTAAATATGGAGACGAGTTCATGGAATCTATGGAAAATGGCGGATGGGATTTGTCAAAAATTGATAAAGAAGCCATGAAAGAGTCTAAAGCTACTTTCGTTTTTGGTCAAATGAACGAGCCTCCAGGAGCACGTGCTCGTGTAGCCCTTTCTGGACTTACTGTAGCCGAATATTTCCGTGATGGAGCGGGTTCCGACCAAGGAAAAGATGTACTTTTCTTTGTGGATAATATTTTCCGATTTACTCAAGCAGGTTCTGAAGTGTCGGCACTTCTTGGTCGTATGCCTTCTGCGGTGGGATACCAACCTACGCTAGCTACCGAAATGGGTGCGATGCAAGAACGCATTACTTCCACTAAAAAAGGGTCTATTACATCTGTACAGGCGGTTTATGTTCCTGCAGATGACCTTACTGACCCCGCACCAGCAACTACCTTTGCGCATCTAGATGCTACTACGGTACTTTCGAGAAAAATTGCAGAGCTAGGAATTTACCCTGCGGTAGATCCACTAGATTCCACTTCGCGTATTCTAACCCCAGAAATTTTGGGTGATGAGCACTATAATTGTGCACAACGTGTAAAAGAGCTTTTACAACGCTACAAAGAGTTGCAAGATATTATTGCCATATTGGGGATGGAAGAGCTTTCTGAAGAAGACAAGCTTGCTGTGGCGCGTGCGCGTCGTGTACAACGATTCTTATCGCAGCCATTCCACGTAGCTGAGCAATTTACAGGCATCCCTGGGGTATTAGTTGATATTAAAGATACTATCAAAGGCTTTAATATGATTATGGACGGTGAATTAGATCACTTGCCAGAAGCAGCCTTTAATCTTAAAGGAACTATTGAAGAAGCCATTGAGGCAGGAGAAAAAATGCTCGCCGAAGCAAACGCCTAATTCGTATGTATTTAGAAATTGTAAGCCCTGAGGCAACGCTTTTTCAAGGAGAAGTAACTTCGGTTTCTGTTCCTGGAACACAGGGTTCGTTTCAAGTGCTTAACAATCACGCACCACTCGTTTCAACACTCGTAAAAGGAGTAGCTAAAATTGATGGTAAACTTGTTATTGAGGAAGCCTTTCAGTCCTATTTTAAACAAAAAGGGAATGAAACTTTTTTAACCCTTGATAATGGAGGGATCTTGGAAATGAATGTTAATAAGGTTATTCTTTTTGTGGATTAAACCTATACAAGCCCTTTTAGTTCAAACACCTTTGTTCCCATGAGAATTTTAAATTCATATTTTGGTGTTCTTTTTTTAATTCTTACTACTAGTGTGTTTTCACAAACACAACTCAACGAAGTTGTCGTCTCATCCCCAAGACTTGATATTCCTTTTTCTGATGATTCAAAATCGGTAACCGTAATTACCGCTGAGCAAATAGCAAACATGCCCGTCACTAGTTTGGCAGATGTTCTTCGGTTACAAGCTGGTGTAGATGTGTTGCGTCAGGGAATGGAGGGAGCCAATGCCGATATTTATTTACGTGGCGGAACGTATAGCCAGGTACTACTTCTTATTGACGGTATTCGTGTTGATGACCCTCAAACAGGGCATCATACGCTAAACAGCGCACTGCCTTTGGATGTCATTGAACGGATTGAGATTGTAAAGGGACCTGCAGCACGGATTTATGGGCAAAATGCCTTTACGGGCGGCATAAATATTGTAACTAAAAGTGCAACTCAAAACAAAACGAATGTTGCGTTAGCTCAGGGTTCATTTGATAGTAATCAAATAAGTATAACCGAGCAAATTCAATCGGAAAATCAACAGCATATTGTCCACTATTCATTGCAAGAAAGCGATGGTTATCGTCACAATACAGACTTTAAAAACCTTCATCTTTTTTCAAAAAGTAGTTTAGCTGTAGGATCAACTAACATCAACTTAATAACCATGTTTACAGATCGTAAATTTGGTGCAAATGGGTTTTACCGAGCTACCACTGCCACTGAGCAATACGAAGAAACACAAAGTAGTTTGGTGGCACTAAAAAGTACCTTTGTGAATGAAAACCAAAACTGGAAGGTTACTCCTCGTCTTTTTTGGAAGCGTGGACAAGATGAGTACATCTATATTAGAAACAACCCCTCGGTATTTAGAAATTTGCATATTACCAACCGATTAGGAACTTCAATAGACGCCAAAAACACAAATAGTTGGGGCGTAACAGGCTTTGGTGTTGAATTTTCTAGAGTAAATATTCAAAGCAATAATTTAGGTGATAAAAACAGAACGATTGCGCACCTGTTTTTTGAGCATCGTTTTTCTGCACGAGCATTTGATATAACTCCTGGATTTGCGTGGAGTAATTACTCTGATATGAGAGGTTTCTTCTATCCAGGCATTGATATGGGATATCGATTATCGGAGCATGTAAAATTTACTTACAATACGGGATACACCTATCGTATTCCCACTTATACAGATTTGTTTTATCAAAGTAGAACTACCAAGGGAAACGCTGACTTGCAACCTGAAAAAGCATTGACTCATGAAATCTCTATGCGTTATGATGCGCAACAATGGTCTGTTGAAGCAGCGGTTTTCCAGCGTGATGGGGAAAACCTTATAGACTTTGTTAAGCAGTCACCACAAGATGAGGCATGGGTGGCAGAAAATATTACCAAGCAAATTAGAACTGTTGGGGGTGAGCTAAATACCGTTTGGAAGTATCGCATAGGAAAACAGCAACATACATTCAACCTTTCGTATGCCTATTTGGAAGACGATTATATAAAAACAGTGTATTCAAAGTATGCCCTAAACTTTTTAAAGCACGATGTAAACCTGCAATTGACAAAGCAATTTTCGCCACGCTTTTCTTCGACTACAGCATACCGTTATGCCAAACGAGCCTTAGGCGACCATTATCAATTATTCAATCTACAGCTGAATTATATTTTTTCATCAAATTGGAGTATAGAGCTACACGGGCGTAACTTATTTAACGTCACGTACACAGAAAATTTAATCCCTATGCCAAAGGGACATGGAATGCTGCGCGTTCTTTTTACGCTTTAAGTTTTGCTGAGGCGATCAATTTGATTGTAAATAAGCGAAGCTTCCCAACCACGATAGGTAAGATATTGATATAACTTTTGTTTCCGTATCTGTAGTTTATTCCCTTCAAGTTGTTGCCATTTTTTATCGCTGATGGTTGTTATTTTTTCATAATACGCATTGCTTTCAATAGTTGAAAGTGCTTTTTGGATATCGTAGTTAGCAATACTTCTAGCCTTAAGTTCGCGAGTGATGCGCAGCTTTCCCCAATGCTTGATAGCGAATTTACCATGCGCAAACTGTTGCGCAAATCGACTTTCGTTAAGATAGTTTTCAGAAACTAGTGATCCAATAATCTGTTCCATGGCCTCAGGAATCATGTGCATGGTTTTTAACTTATCTTTTACTTCTTTATGGCATCGCTCTTGATACGCACAGTAATGACGAAGTTTTCCTAAGGCTTCCGAAACGGTGTATGTTTTCATAGTAGCTAAAATAAAAAAAGCGGCACTAAGGCCGCTTTTGTTTTATACGTGTATTACTTTTCCATTTCCATCAAAGAAACGATAGTGTAAATAGGTGTACGCATCACGTGGAATTACTTTTATCCACTTGTTGTACTCAAAGTACCACTTCATGCGCTCCGATTTCCATCCTTTAGCAAGATAAGCTGCAATAAAAGGGTGTAAATGCAACACAATTTTTTTCTTTTTGTGTTTCGGATTTGCCAAAATTTTCTCTAAGTCTGCTTTAATCTTATCAATTAACACAATGGGCGCTTCAACCTCACCATTAATGTTTGGGTTGGGCTCTGTGGTTTTGATATCCATCTCGGGACGAACACGCTGTCGCGTCATTTGAATAAGTCCAATCCTACTTGGAGGCAGGACTTTGTGCTTAGCACGATCGCTATCCATTTCGTTACGGAAGTGTTCAAAAAGCTTTTTTCTATTTTCTTGTCGTATCATGTCAATAAAGTCAATAACAATAATTCCTCCCATATCGCGTAAGCGCAATTGGCGGGCAATTTCTGTGGCAGCAATCATATTTACTTCTAAGGCGGTATCTTCTTGATTTTTAGCCTTATTGGAACGGTTGCCACTATTGACATCAATAACGTGAAGTGCTTCGGTATG
>JAYPBW010000087.1:0-5015 GCA_038124405.1 Flavobacteriaceae bacterium
AATACATGCCTGTCACGCATGGGGTCGCGGGTTCGAGTCCCGTCCAGACCGCTAAGCACCTAAAGTGCTTTTAGTTTTAAACACGTTGTGTTGCTTGCAAACTTTTGGTTTGCAGGAGGTTCGTAGGAGAACCCATGAGAAGCTTTCCTGAATGGGAGGGCTTTTTTGCTTTAGAGCTAAAAATGGCTACAACTATAATGTTCTAGTAGCTTGTTGTTCAAATTCAAAGATTTTGAGGTGGAAAAACGAGGCAGATGCCAAAATATGATCAAAAATATCTGCTGAAATGATTTCGTGATTTTTCCAAACTTTATCTTTTGTAAAGGCATAAACTTCTAGGGGAATCCCGTTTGGTGAGGGCGCTAGTTGCCTACACATTACAGTAAGGTTTTGATTTATACTAGGATGTTGCTCCAAATAGGTTTGGATATAAGATCTGAACAACCCAATATTGGTTAAATTTCTACCGTTAAGAGGAATTGAGGTATCTGTTTCAATAGCTTTATTGTGTGCTGCTATTTCTTCTTTTTTACCTTGAATTACTGCTTTTAACCGATCTAATTTTTCGATGCTAGCTACGTCATGTTCATTCAGAAATCGAACAGAAGAAGCACGAATAAATAAGGGTCTTTTGATGCGCCTTCCATCAGATTCACTCATACCACGCCAATTTTTTATGGAGCTTGAGAGTAATTTATAAGTTGGAACGGTAGTGATTGTATTATCAAAATTTTGAATTTTAATAGTTGAAAGATTGATTTCAATCACTGTCCCATCTGCGCCAAAAGATTCCATAGTAATCCAATCGCCAATACGTACCAAATCGTTAGCTGCAATTTGAATACTTGCAACAAAACCTAAAATAGTATCTTTAAATACTAATAAAATAACAGCAGACAATGCCCCTAATCCAGTAAAGAAATACACGAGGTCTTTCCCAGATAAAATGGAGAATGAAAGCAACAGACCAATACCCCACAAAAAAATCATGATCACTTGAATGTAACTGTCAATAGGTTTGTCTTTAAATTGAGGTCGGTTTTGCAACTCTTGCTTTATCGTTCGCAATACACTTCTAATAAGTAGTATAGAAATATATACTGCATACACATCAATTACAGCGCCTAGCCAACTGAGCACTTCAGTGTTGCCATTACTCCAAAAAGGAAGGATGAGGTTTAAAAAAAAGTAAGGAACAAAACGAGAAAGGTTTTTTGGCAGTTTATGCTCAATGAGTGAATCGTCAATGGTTGTATGCGTAGCGGCAGCAATTTTATGCGAAATGCCAACCAAAATATAACGTGCTAAAACACGTAGTAACCAAGCAATGATAAGTATAATTACGGAGAGCGTAGCAAAGTCTGCCCACCACGCCCACTCAGCAGACCAACCAAGTTTTAGTAAGGTGTCGTAAAGTATATGCATGAAGCGAAATTAGTTAATTCTGACAGACAAACACTATATTTAGCTAGCCAAAAAAAACACCCGCACCAAAAAAGTGCGGGCGTCAAAACAATAACCAATAAAAATGTTACGACATTCTACTTCTACATATCATGAATCGTGCCAAACCCGTTTTTTAAACATTTCAAGTGTATAATTTCCCTTTTACTATTAAGTATACATGCCGCTTTGGTTGCGCAAACCGAACCTGCTGTAGAAGTAAAAGTCAAGCAAATTGAATATATAGATCATGAATCGAAGCAAGTTTTGTATTTAAATTCTGAGAGCACTAAGAGGGAGCTTAAATTATCTAGAAATTACAATCATGTGTATATTGAACTAGAGACGATCCTTCAATTCAGTATGCCTACAAGGTAACAGGTGAAGCAGGATTAGCTGATTGGAAAAATACAACCAATGAAATCCATTTGGTTGGACTTAGCAGAGGATCACACCAATTATGTATTCGTGGAGAACGGAATGGATTGACCTCAGAATTACAGCAGTATGACATATTTGTAACCACTCCATTCTATTTAAAGTGGTGGTTTATTTCTCTTATTATAATGTTTGTAGCAGGTGTTTTTTATATGTTTTTAGTTCTTGAGGCCAAACTTATAAAAGAGCGTAAGGATCGAAATTTAGAAGTATCTAACCTTGAAGCAAAAGCCTATCGGGCTCAAATGAATCCGCATTTTATATTTAATGCGCTTAACGGCATGCAAAGCGCTATGATTTTGGGTGGAGAAAAAGAATTTAACACATATATCACTTCATTTTCAAAACTTATTCGGAATACAATTGAAATGAGTAGTGTGGATCGAATTTCTATCAAAGACGAGATTCAGTACATTACCAATTACATTGCACTTCAAGGGCATAGACTTGAGCAAAAAATTAAATTAGAACTTTCAATTGATCCTGGAATGGATCAGAATGAGGTGTATTTGCCTTGTATGATGCTGCAGCCCATTGTTGAAAATTCAATAGTACATGGTATCGTTCCCTTAAAAGGAAAAGGAAAAATTTCAATTGATTTAAAACAAGATGACAAAATGCTCATCATCACTATTGTAGATAATGGTATTGGACGTGAAGCGGCAGAGAAGCAGAAAGAAAAGTACGATCAGCATAAGTCTTTTGCTACTCAAATTATGCGTGATAGAATAGATATTTTTTAACTATTACAACGATAAAAAACTTGCATTTGAAATGGAAGACTTGCACCACAAAGATGGCAGTGCTGCGGGTACAAAAGTGACTTTAAGCGTGCCTCTAGATCTTAAGATACGTCATTAATTAAATCCGAATATGCAATGCAGGTGGTATATCCTTTATCGGCAAAATAGGAGGGTGTTTGTGCATTGCCACATGCCAACATAAAATCTCCACCCCAAGCGCCTAGACTTTTAATGGCGCCATTGTAGTCAGAGAAGAGACGTTGTTGAACAGGTGTCATTCCAATCAGTGTTGCTATTATTTCTTCATGCTTGTGCATCATGTTTTGAAAACTATGTATGGTCTTGGCATGCAAGAAGCCATCCGTTAGCAAATTGATTTCATTCAATCTTTTCGGAGTTAGTTTAGCCTTCTCAAAATTAGCTACTGCTGCTTGACTGTCTTTTTTTTGGTTGAGGTAAACAAAAAATAAACAATCTGTAAATGCTGGTGAAAAACGAACGGGAACTACTTTGGGTTTAGTAGACGGATTGCGTGTGTATAAAATGGGTCCTTTTGCGGTAGCACAAGCAACATCGTAGCCACTACCACCAAAAACGTGCTGTAGAAGTTGATATGGATTTATTGCTGCCCATTGTGCCAAAAGTGACACAAGCGTTGACGAACTTCCTAGCCCCCAATTCCGATTAAAATCTAAACTTGTGCTAAAACGAAACCCAACAGACGACTCCCAAATCTTAGGATTTTGAGAAGCTATTTCTAAAAATAGTTCTTGAAGTCGTTTTCCGATGGCATCTTGTTTATGTGGCGTAAAGGCGCCACAATCAAAGGTATTTTCGTACCAAACTATTCCATTTTCGTCAATGCTTTCCCATTGAATTATTGGTGCAGAGGTTTCGACAACTTTAAGCGATTGACCTAGCTTGGTGGGTACTGCCAAAGCAGTTGCGCCACCCAATACGGCATATTCGGCGGTGAGTAGTAGTTTTCCGTGAGCATAAATGGTCATTGTCTGCGTAGCTTTTCAAGTGCTTCAACCACCGCGTGATGCGATACGGTGTTTGATGTAAAATGATTGACTAAATCTTTCTTTTCGCTTTCCGTTGCCCCCAACTGATTTAAGATGTTTAGCAAATGCATTTTCATATGACCTTGTTGAATTCCGGTAGTTACCAAACTTTTTATAGCAGCAAAATTTTGTGCCAATCCAGCAACTGCTATAATTTGCATCAGTTCCTCGGCATTTGGGAAACCCATCAACTCATGACACCAACGTACTAACGGATGTAATTTAGTAAGCCCGCCCACTGTTCCTACAGGCAAAGGCAGTGTAAGAGAAAAATGAAAGACACCGTCTATAATTTCGGCCTTAGATAAACTCCGATATTGTCCACTTGATGCAGCATAGGCATGAACACCAGCGGCTACAGCTCTAAAATCGTTACCACTGGCAATAACTACGGCATCTATTCCATTCATGATACCTTTATTATGTGTTACCGCGCGGTAGGGCTCTACCTCTGCCATGTGTACGGCTTGCACAAACTTTTCTGCAAAAACTTGACTTTCATCAGCATCAGCAAGTAGTTCTGCAACTGGGCATGAAACCGATGCCTTAACCAAGCAATTGGGTACATAGTTTGATAAGATGCTCATCACCACTTCAATCTCTTTTTCTGTTTCAGAAAACGCCTTGAATGATGCTGCTAGTTCTTTGAGTGTTTCGGCAAGTTGTTCAAGGCATGAATTGATAAAATTTGCCCCCATTGCGTCTTGGGTGTCAAAACGCACATCGAGTTGAAAATACCCTTCTATTTGTTCGGTTTTATTTACAAGACTTAGGGAAGTAATTCCTCCTCCACGTGCCCGCATATTTTTGGTTATTGCATTTGTAGCTTGTAATAATTGGGTTTTGTGAGCTTCAAAAAAAGCATTCAACTTTGAAACATCGCCTTTGAATATAAAATGCACTTGCCCCACTTTTTCTGTGCCTAAAATTTGGGCAGAAAACCCCCCCTTTGTGCTCCAAAACTTTGCAGCATTTGCAGCAGCAGCTACTACCGAACTTTCTTCAATTGCCATAGCTATAGTAAGCGTTTTTCCATTGATTTGGAAATTAGGCGCTACTCCTAACGGAACGTAGAAATTAGCTATAGCATTCTCAACAAACTCATCGTGAAGTTGTTGCAACTTTTCATTGCTATGATTGTAGGTGTGTAAAAGTTCAAGTGCCTCTTCTTGATTTATAAACTGTTCACTAATCCAAGCTATTTTTTCGGCTTTTGATTTTTTAGAAAAGCCACCAACTAAATTCTTTTGCCCCTTGATCTTTGTCATGTAGCAAAGATACGACTGTTGCGATAATGCATATAGCTCTTTTCATTCAGTTGTTT
>JAYPBW010000088.1:0-4911 GCA_038124405.1 Flavobacteriaceae bacterium
GATTCGCAAATGGTATTAACATTTGGAGGTGCATTTTCCAATCATCTTGCAGCGGTAGCAGTGTTGTGTGCCAAGCTAGACATTCCTACAATTGGCATAGTAAGAGGTGAAGAATTACAATACAAACCACTTAATCCAACACTTTCACAATGTGCACAAAATGGAATGCAATTACTATTTGTTTCTAGAACTGAATACACCAAAAAAGAAAATGGAGATACGGTTCAAAAATTAATACACAAAAACCCAAATATATTTGTGCTTCCCGAGGGAGGAACAAATGCACTAGCAGTAAAAGGTTGCCAAGAAATACTTACACCACAAGACGAAATATTTGATGTGATTGGTTGCGCTGTAGGCACAGGTGGCACGTTAACAGGTATTTCAAATTCCGCTAAAAAACATCAACGAGTGGTTGGGTTTCAAGTTGTAAAAGATGCGACAATACCAGCCCGTATTCGTACATTTGCCAAGCAAGACAATTGGGTGTTAGTACAGCATCCTGTTCATATTGGTTACGCACATGTAAGTAAGGCGTTAGTGGATTTTGCTAAAGAAGTGCTATATGAAACAGGTATTTTACTAGACCCAATTTACACCGCACCTATGTTGTTTCAATTGGTGCATATGAAAAAAGATAACACATGGAATTTTGGAACAAACGTATTACTAATTCACACAGGTGGAACACAGGGGATATCAGGATTCAACTCTCAATCCAAAATTCAATGGCCAGGGGCATAATTATACTATTCATGACGCTTTTTTTGGTGTCTTGTGGTAGCAAGCAAGTGGTATATAATTCAGCTGCAAAGCGAGCTGCAAAAAAAATAGAAAATAAATCGCCAAAACAAACTGCCAAAAAATTAGCCGAATTGGATGCAAATACACGGATGAAGGTCTATGTATTGCAGTACGCCGAATTGGCTCAAAAAGAGATGAAAAAATATGGAATTCCAGCAAGCATTACACTTGCTCAAGGACTTTTAGAGTCGCAAGCGGGAATGGGGGTTTTAGCTAGAAAATCAAATAACCACTTTGGAATTAAATGTCATAAAGGTTGGCGCGGTCCAAGTGTTTCACATGACGATGACGCTAAAGGAGAGTGCTTTCGAAAGTACAAAAAAGTAGAACAATCCTATAGAGATCATTCGGAGTTTTTAAGAAATAGATCACGTTACAGTGATTTGTTCAAAATGAAAAAAACAGATTATGTAAGTTGGGCACATGGATTAAAAAAAGCTGGGTATGCTACCGATCCTAGATATGCTTACAAGCTTATTTCGCTTATTGAGCGGTATGAGCTGTGGCAGTTTGATGGCAGCAAGAAACCTCTTTCTCAACCCAAAAAAGCCAAACAAAAAAACATCTATGCTGTTCAGCAAGGGGATACACTATATTCAATTTCTAAAAAGGTAAATCTTTCCTTGAAAGAATTGATGGAATTAAACAACTTAGAGTCAACAGAGTTGGCTATAGGGCAAGAACTCAAATTAAAATGATGCAATACAAACGAAGTAGCGCTTTATTCAATGAGGCACAACAGTATATTCCGGGCGGGGTAAATTCTCCTGTTCGTGCTTTTAAGGCTGTTGGCGGAACTCCTGTATTTTTAACGCACGCAAAAGGTTCTTATTTATTTGATGAAGATGGGAATCGCTATATAGATTACATTGCCTCATGGGGTCCAATGATTTTAGGTCATGCACACCCACAAGTTGTAGAAGCCATTCAAAAACGTGCCGAAAAAGGAACTTCCTACGGAATTCCTACAGTATTAGAAACGCAAATTGCCAAACAGGCACTTTCTATGGTGCCTAACATGGATCAAATTCGGTTTGTGAATTCGGGTACAGAAGCCTGTATGAGTGCGGTGCGCTTAGCACGTGGATTTACAGGGCGCGATAAAATCATCAAGTTTGCGGGTTGCTATCACGGTCACGCAGATGCGTTTTTGATACAGGCAGGGAGTGGTGCGGTTACTTTTGGTAGCCCAAACAGCCCTGGGGTTACTGCTGGTACAGCACAAGACACTATATTGGCACAATACAATAATCTTGAGCAAGTAGCAGAGATATTTGCATCAAACCCTGAAAAAATTGCGGCGATAATTGTAGAACCCGTTGCTGGAAATATGGGATGTATATTACCCAAAGAAGGATTTTTAGAAGGATTACGAGAATTATGTGATTTACATGGAGCTACACTAATTTTTGATGAGGTGATGACTGGATTTCGCCTTGCTCCTGGCGGTGCTCAAGAACGTCTTAATGTTCGTGCCGACATTGTAACCTATGGTAAAGTTATTGGAGGAGGTCTTCCAGTGGGTGCATTTGCTGCTAAAAAAGAAATCATGGAATTCTTAGCCCCTGTTGGTCCTGTTTACCAAGCAGGAACGTTAAGCGGAAATCCGTTGGCCATGACAGCAGGACTAACCATGCTCGAGCTTTTAGCGAATAATCCAAAAACATATTTGAGTCTTGATGAAAAAACAGCGTATTTGCACCAAGAAATGGTGCCGTTGTTGGAAGAAAAAGGCTTGCCATATCAGATTAATCGATTGGGTTCAATGATATCACTTCATTTTACAGAAATACCTGTGGTGGATTTTGATACCGCTGCCAAAGGGAATAACGATTTCTTTAAAAAATACTTTCACGGTATGCTACAAAGAGGCGTTTATTTACCTCCAAGTGCGTTTGAGAGTTATTTTCTTAACGATGCTATAAGTCAAAAAGACCTCGAACATACACTCGAGGCCTTTTCAAAAACGTTGAAGACGCTATAGTTAGCTTGGGTCTAAGATAGTGTCAATGCGTACTATTGCTTCTTGCAAATGATAACGTGTACTTTGATCACTCACATTAGGAAGGCTTTTACCAATAGCATTTTTTAAATTAACAAGCTGCGCTCTGCTCACTGCACGTATATCAGATTGACTAACCAACACACGTGTTTGATTGCTGTATCTTCTTGCGCTTCCGCTTAACGGCTCTTGACTTTCTGTCATCAAATACTCCAATCGATCTATATGAGCAAGCTGTAAATTCCTACGATAAATATCAATACGACTATTTCCATATAATTCTGCCCATATCCCTCTTCGTAACTCGGTCATCATTTGCGTAAGTGAATAAGCATTACTACCGTTTAACGCTTCGTTTTCTAGCATGCGCGCCATACGGTCAAAACTAAGTAAGCCATCAAGTGTTCTTGTTTGTGTTCTGCGCATTCTGTCCAGTACACCTGCAAATTCGATTTTATTGAAAATATTCTTGTCTAACATCCAATAGGGAGTGGCAAACAATTCATTTTGTAAAAATTGCAAACATGCTTTTTGATGTACCTTGTCTACATGCGTATAAACATCCCCTTCTTGGTCGTAGGTTTTGTAATACTCATATACGCCGCCTATGTTAGACGCTACATGTCCCATATATCTATTAAACTGACTAAGTACTTGATTGTATAAATCTTGCAAGTCTTGGTAGTCTTTTCCATCTTCTGCTGTCCATTCTAATAGGTTTGGTACGATGCGCTTTAAGTTAGCGATTCCATATGCGCTAGCTTTTATGGCATCGTTTCCTAAATCTTCGGTTTGAGAACTCGGATCAATAGGACTTCCAAATTGTTGGGCACCAAAGCGATACATAGGATCGTTTTGATGTTCTAAAATCCATTCATCCAAAGTTTCTTTTTCATCTTCAGCGGTTTCTGCTGAAAGAATGGGACGATACCCCCAGCGAACGGAATATTTGTCATACACGCCAATATCTGGCATAAGCGATACGTCTCCATCTCCAGGCTGTGCAACATAATTAAAGCGTGCATAGTCCATAATGGAAGGTGCAGTGCCGTATTTTTTAGTAAATGATGGGGAGCGTAGGGAGTCTACAGGATACGCAACGCTACTACCCATATTGTGTGGTAACCCAATGGTGTGGCCTACTTCGTGAGCAGACACGAAACGAATAAGACGACCCATGATTTCGTCTTTAAATTCTACCCCACGCGCTTCTGGATTTATAGCAGCGGTTTGAACAAAAAACCAATTGCGTAACAAGGTCATCACATTGTGATACCAGTTGATATCTGACTCCAAAATTTCTCCCGATCTAGGATCGCTCACGTGTGGTCCATTTGCATTGGGTATAGGCGATGCCAAATAACGTACTACGGAGTAGCGAACATCCTCTGGACTCCATTCTGGGTCTTCCTCGGGAGTTGGAGGGTCTTTAGCAATAATGGCGTTTTTAAAACCAGCTGCTTCAAAAGCCACTTGCCAGTCTTCAATACCTTGTTTTAGGTATGGTGCCCATTTTTTTGGCGTGGCTCTATCAATGTAATACACGATAGGGTTTTTAGGTTCTACCAATTCACCTCTGTTAAACTTTTCGACATCTTCTTCTTTTACTTCTAAGCGCCAACGGTCTAAATAACGTACTGTTTTACTTTTTTGGACATCAAGTCCATAATCTGTTTGACCTCTAGAAAACCAACCCACACGTTGGTCAAAATACCTACGTCTCATAGGTTCTTTTGGAAGCAAAATCATGGAGTTACTCATTTCTAAGGAAATAGAACCCGTGCTTGAATTTGATGGTGGTTCACTCGAGTTATATGTCTTTATATGTCGAGCCTCAATATTTAACGGATAGCTTTTTAGTGTGTTAATAAAGGAACGCGTTTTGTCTAAGCTTGACATTTTATACGTTTTACGTCTTGACTGTGGGAAGCCTATGGCTTTTACATCTTCTTCAAAAAACTTGTTAACCTGAATCACAGTCGATGTGGAGTCCTTACCTATGGTTTTGATATCAAAACGATACAGTATGGGTTCAAAGTTAGAATTAACTACGGCCTCATGGATGGGCAATGAATCGGCTGCAACCACTTGATGAGATACAACAC
>JAYPBW010000089.1:0-4873 GCA_038124405.1 Flavobacteriaceae bacterium
ATATACGAGTAAACTCGATATTCAAAATCCCGAACCTCACTCCGTTTAGCAGGTCGTTGGCAGAAATAGAAAGAAAAAGATGTTTAATAGAAGAAAGACTTTTTCTGGAAGAACGAAATTTGACAAAAACTTTGTCATTTCACTTAAAGAGATGTTTTCCGATGCTAAACTGAATGCAATTACTGTCAAACTTCCCCCCGCTGGCGCGAGGGTCCACTCTCGTGCCAACAGAAAACCAACCAGAGAGCATAAAATAATTCCTTTAACCAACCTTTCTAAATTACAATGCCTTGAAAGTAAAAGAATTGTGGCGTAAAAAAATATTTATATCAATCTTTGGCGCAATAGTTTTTACGGTTGGTGAATACATATACAGTGAAGAACAGTCGTTCAAATTAGGATTGTTCTTCTTGTGTTTTTTGATATTCTACGTGTTCTTTTGGGGATATGACAATCCTGACGAAAGTTAGTTTAGGCGGCTTAACAATGAAAAGAGCCTTAATCATCACTTTTTGCTTGTATATTTCTTTTATACTGGTAAATATATTGCTTGAAAAAAGCCCCCCGCTGGCGCGAGGGTCCACTCTCGTGCCAGCAGAAAACTATTATAAATAGCGCAAGGTGCTTCCTTGTGTCCTTATAAAACCTATAAGTAATAGCACCCTGTGAGATGCTAAACACCATACACAAACCGTTATTCTCCAAAAAAAAACACCCTGAAAAGGGTGTTTTAATGCACTACAAAAGTGTATTTCTTATTTTTTTGGTGCTTGTGCAGCATATACAAAGAAACGCACCACTTTATTGTCTTTAATCTCGCCGTCAATCATTTGAAGGGTAACAGATTCTTCGCCGTCAACTGTTTCGGTTACTTGATGCCCGGCAATAATCCATTCTGCCCCGCTAGGAACAGCCTTGTAGGGCATTGCCCAGTATGCATCCCATTTTGGATCTGCTGCTTCAAACCATGCGCCCAATAGCTCGGCTTGTTGGATGTTTGTAAATAGTTCTGACCCATCAGGACCTAATATATAAATAGAATCTGCACTCATCGATTTGATTGCTTCAATATCTCTGTTGTTATGTGCTTCAATATACTTCATCCACACATCAGTGATATCATCAGAGCCGGTAATAAATTTCTCCTCAGGCATCGGCTTGAAGAATCCAACTCCTTCTACTTCAACGGGTTTTTCTGTGGGCGTTGCGCAGCCTATTACGGCTAAAATGGCGGGTATAAGGATTGTTTTTTTCATGTTTAGTTATTTTAATTTCAATTAAGTAAGTCTTCAATTTACAAAAAATTGAAAAAATACAAGAATTAATTCACTCTGTAACCAGTAAACATTGCTTTCAATTCAAAGTTAAACGATATAAATTTTCCTTGATTTTAATATATTTATAACATGAAAAATGGTTGGAAGTTGCTGGTGTTGTGTGTCATGATTTACTCATGTACACAGAACCCATCTGTAGCTTCGGTTTCATATAAAGAACTAAAACCTATGTTATACCAAAAAGGAAATGCAACCTATTTGGTAAATTTTTGGGCAACATGGTGTGCACCATGTATTGAAGAACTCCCCTATTTTGAGGAGCTTAACAAGCAGGACAATATAAATGTCTTACTTGTAAGTTTAGATTTTCCAAAGCACAAAACCACACGACTAGTACCCTTTTTGAAAACCCATAACATTCAATCAGAGGTAGTCTTACTTGACGATGCCAATGAAAACGCTTGGATAAACGCTATAGACTCGACATGGAGCGGTGCCATTCCGGCTTCTATATTTTACAATCAACACAAAAGAGAATTCTACGAGCAGTCATTCACGCAAGACGAATTAAACCAAATTATATCCACTTTTTAATCAAACTATCATGAAAACGTTACTTCTACTACTTTCACTATCTTTTATAATAACACCAACTTCAGGTTATGATATTGGTGATAATGCCACTGATTTTGCTTTGCCAAATATTGATGGAAACATGGTTTCTTTATCAGATTACCCCGATGCGAAGGGGTTTATTATTGTGTTTACGTGCAATACCTGTCCATACTCTGCGCTAGGAGCGCTTAGGCTTACAGTGAAGATCGCATTATTGCCTTAGATCAGGAGTTTTCTCCAAAAGGCTTTCCTGTAATTGCCATTAACCCAAACGACCCTGCTGCTAAAGCTGGAGAGGAGTTGCTAGAAATGAAGCAGCGCTCTGAAAACAAAGGATTTACATTCCCCTATTTACAAGACAAGGGGCAACACATTTATCCGCAATACGGAGCCACAAGAACACCCCATGTGTTTATATTAGAAAAACAAAATAGCGTAAATGTGGTGCGTTATATAGGAGCTATTGATGACAACTCCCGAAACCCAGAACAAGTTAAAGAGCGCTATGTAGCAAATGCTGTAAACGCATTGCTTAACGGAGAAACAATAGCCATGGAAAAAACAAAAGCTATAGGGTGTTCTATTAAAACCTTGTAGAAGTACGCTACACGTTAAACCTAAAGTGCATCACGTCACCGTCTTGTACGGTGTAGTCTTTGCCTTCTACCCTAGCCTTTCCGGCTTCTTTGGCTTTTTGTTCAGAGCCTAAGGCATCGTAATCCGAAAAGGAAATTACCTCGGCACGAATAAAGCCTTTTTCAAAATCGGTGTGAATAACACCTGCAGCTTGCGGTGCTGTGGCTCCAGCGGGTATCGTCCACGCACGAACCTCCTTTTTGCCAGCAGTAAAATACGTTTCAAGATTTAACAATTTGTAGGCGGCACGAATTAATTTGGAGGCACCTGGCTCATCTAAACCTAAATCTTCCAAAAACAACTGGCGCTCATCGTAAGTTTCCAACTCATTAATATCTGCTTCTGTGGCAACGGCAAGTACCAATACCTCGGCGTTTTCAGTAGAAACCGCTTCTTTTACTTGGTTTACATATTCGTTTCCAGTGGCGGCTGCACTTTCATTTACATTGCACACATACAACACAGGCTTGTCTGTAATAAGCTGTAAAGGATTTACAAATACAGTTCTGTCGTCTTCAGAAATTGCTATGGCTCGTACTGAAGTAGCTGCTTCCAGTCCTTGTTGCAGTACTTCTAATACCTCTTGTTCTTTTTGCGCTTCTTTATTACCCGTTCGGGCAGCACGTTTTACCTTTTCAAGGCGTTTCGCAACTGCTTCTAAATCTTTGAGTTGTAGTTCTATATCAATCGTTTCTTTATCACGTAGTGGATCTACAGAACCATCCACGTGCACAATATTGTCGTTATCAAAACAGCGCAATACATGAATAATAGCATCTGTTTCTCTGATATTTGCCAAAAACTGATTCCCTAAGCCTTCGCCTTTGCTTGCACCCTTAACCAATCCGGCAATATCAACGATTTCAACGGTGGCGGGAATAACTTTTTCTGGAGTTACGAGTTCCTCCAATCGATTTAATCTTGGATCGGGGACGTTCACCACGCCAATGTTGGGCTCAATGGTACAAAATGGAAAATTTGCACTCTGCGCTTTAGCGCTCGATAGGCAATTAAATAGGGTCGACTTTCCTACATTAGGCAATCCTACAATTCCAGCTTTCATGCGTCAGGGTGCATAAAGCGTTGTTTCCCTAGTAATTCTTCCTCGGTTTCAACATGATCCTCATCGGGAACACAGCAGTCAACCGGACATACGGCAGCACATTGCGGTTCATCGTGAAAGCCTTTACACTCGGTACACTTATCTGGAACAATAAAATAGACCTCATCAGAAACAGGTTCTTGCATGGCATCTGCATTAACAGCTTTTCCGTTGGGCAATATTACATCACCATTTAGCGAGGTTCCATCGGCATACTTCCAATCAAATGCCCCTTCATAAATAGCGGTATTAGGACATTCGGGTTCACAAGCCCCACAATTAATACATTCATCAGTTATGATAATAGCCATAGCAATTTTTTAACTTTGCAAAAATAGTGCATAGACACACTATAGCAAAATATGGATTTACAACAACAAACAATTGAAGCTTTCTCGGCACTTGGCTCACTTTTTAGAGCGTATATTGCGGAAGAAAAAAGCGATTCTAAATGGTTTCAAAAGCTTGATAATGCAGTTGTTAATGCATCTAATCAAAACAAATGGTTTACAAAAAAGAATGTTAGGTTCTGCATAAATACTTGGGGCAATACTTTAACAGAACAGCATGTTTCGGAATGGCTTAATAGCTACGAGGCACACGAAACACAGCAGCGTTTAGGTCTTGTTTTGGCAGGTAATATTCCGTTAGTTGGATTACATGATGTGTTGTGCGGACTGGCTTGTGGTTATCAAATTGAAATAAAAAACTCTAGTAACGATGCCGCTCTTTTACCTTTTGCAGTTGATTTTCTTACACAAGTGCATCCAAATTGGAGACATAACATTCGTTTTGTAGAAGGAAAATTAACACATTTCGATAGAGTTATTGCTACAGGAAGCACCAATACAGCACGCTATTTCCATTACTATTTTAAAGATGTTCCGCACATTGTTAGACAAACACGAAATGGTGTAGCTGTTATGGACGGAAATGAATCTGAAGAAGATCTCACTGCATTATGCACTGATATCATGCAATACTTTGGATTGGGATGCCGAAGTGTTTCGCACCTTATTGTTCCTGAAAACTATGATTTTAACGCGTTATTTTTAGCACTTTTTAAATACAAAGACATTATACATCATAACGCTTATGCGAATAACTATGACTACAACAAGGCTGTGTATTTGATGCAAGAAAAGGATTTGTTAGACAATGGTTTTATTATGATAAAGAAAGATGCGGGATTAAACTCTCCTATTGCGTGCCTACACTACAGTACTTATAATAAGCTATCAGA
>JAYPBW010000090.1:0-4800 GCA_038124405.1 Flavobacteriaceae bacterium
CAAAATACAACCTGTAGTATGGAGTCAGGGTAAACCCCTCATAATAATAGATGTAATCATCATCAAAAAAACGATCATTCCCTTGTAAAGAAAACATCGTGTTTAAACCAACACTAGATTCTTCATTTAAAGCACGTTCATAGGTGACATCAAGAGATTTAAAGAGAAGTAAATTAAGGGCGTTTACACGGAATTCATTTTTAGGAGCCTGATCCTGAAATGTTTCCTATTCTTGAGCATAAGTACTCAAAATACCAAATGTTAACAGATATAAAACAAATAATTTTTTCATGGAAAGAAAGATTAGGTTCTTTTCAAATGTAGTCAATTTTTGTGTCATTAGTTTGTATTTTAGCAAGCATGCAAATTATCTCATACAACGTTAACGGTATTCGAGCTGCTCTGAAAAAAGGGTTTCTAGATTGGTTACAAGCCGCTTCGCCCGACGTGATTTGTCTTCAAGAAACAAAAGCACACCCCAACCAACTTGATTTGTCTGTGTTTGAACAAGCAGGGTATCCGTATCAATATTGGTTTTCGGCGCAAAAAAAAGGGTACAGTTCTGTAGCTATTTTATGCAAACAAAAGCCTAATCATGTAGCTTATGGAACGGGAATGGAATACATGGACAATGAAGGCCGCAATTTGCGCGTAGATTTTGAACATGTTTCTGTGATGAGTTTGTACCTCCCTTCGGGAACGAATCCCGATCGCTTGGCATACAAGTTTAAGTATATGGATGATTTTCAAGCCTATATAAACGAGTTAAAAAAGAAAATCCCCAACTTGGTTATTTGCGGCGATTATAATATTTGTCACGAAGCTATTGATATTCACGATCCGGTGCGCAATGCCAAGGTTTCGGGTTTTCTGCCCGAAGAACGCACGTGGCTAGACGGTTTTATTCAAAGTGGTTTTGTAGATTCGTTTCGACACGTAAATAAAGAACCGCACCACTACAGTTGGTGGAGTTATCGAGCAAATGCTCGTGCCAATAACAAAGGTTGGCGCATTGACTATGCTCTGGTTTCTGAGCCACTAAAAAACAACATTAAACGTGCGTTTATACTTCCCCAAGCTGTCCATTCTGACCACTGTCCTGTTGGCGTAACACTTGCATTCTAACACATGAAATACACAACAATACCTCAAACCGATATTCGGATTAGTAAAATATGTTTAGGCACCATGACTTGGGGTAATCAAAACAACGAAGCCGAAGGCTTTGAACAAATGGATTATGCCCTTTCCACAGGGGTTAATTTTTTCGATACTGCAGAACTGTATCCGGTACCTGCCAACGCAGAAACCTATGCCGAGACCGAAAGAATTATTGGGAATTGGTTCGAACAGCGCAAAAACAGAGATAAAGTAGTCCTCGCAACTAAAATTGCTGGCCCTGGAGCTTACACAGCACACATTCGCACCACAGGATTTTCCCCAAACAGTATTCGAGAAGCACTAGAAGGAAGTTTGAATCGACTCAAAACAGACTATATCGATTTGTATCAATTGCACTGGCCCGAGCGCAATGCTAATTTTTTTGGCAAACGCGACTATTTTCCAGATGAAAAAGAGGCATGGCGAGATAATTTTCAAGAGATTTTGGAAACGCTAAACGGTTTTATTCACGAAGGGAAAATCAGGCATATTGGACTATCGAACGAAACTCCTTGGGGCGCTATGAAGTATCTTTCACTTTCAGAACAGCAAGACTTGCCTCGGATGAAAACCATTCAAAATCCGTATTCTCTACTAAATCGCACTTTTGAGGGTGGAAACGCCGAAGTTTCACACAGAGAACAATTAGGACTATTAGCATATTCGCCCATGGCATTTGGTGTCCTTTCAGGAAAATATAGAGGAGGAAAACTTCCCGAAAACAGCAGACTTAAATTATTTCCCAGAATGGCGCGTTATAATAGTGAACAATCGTTAGCTGCCACAGAAGCTTATGCCGAAATTTCCGAAAAATACAATCTTTCTTTGGCGCAACTGTCATTAGCTTTTGTTACCGATAGACCTTTTGTAACGTCTAATATTATTGGCGCAACGACCATGCCTCAGCTAAAAGAAAATATCGCCTCGGCAGCGATTACATTATCTGATGAAATACTGAAAGAGATTGATGCGGTGCATCAGCGTATTCCAAATCCAGCGCCCTAGAATATCTCAATAACGATAGTGTGAAGTACATTCGGAAAAGAGAAATAGGATTTTCATCAAAATGGCACCATTTAAAATGTTTAAATGAAATAAACAAAAAATCTGTATTTTTAAAAATCTTTTATTAACCCAACTCTATAAATCATGAACTTAAAAAAAGCATATCCCATTATTGCTGCATTCATTTTTCTTATTGCTTCTTGCGATAAAATTGAAGAGGCCACTACTGTAGCTGTAGATAGCACAGAAAAAATAACCTTTAATGTTACATTAAACCCAGGACAGTCCATTTCATCTGCGACACTATTCGACTTATCTAATAATGCAGACATAAAAGATTATTTAGACAATTTAAAAGGGGTCGAAATCACGGAAGCCTACTATACATTAATAGATTTTAGTGGAACTTCAACAACTACAACCGCCAGTTTGTCAATAGCCCTTGGCGACGAAATAATTGGCCCTTATGAACATAATTTGGTTGATGACACCAGTAGTCCTTCACAAACAACACTTGACGCCACTAAATTAAATGCAGCGGCAACAAAATTGTATCAAGACAAGAAGTTGAATGTTGCGGTTCAAGGTAAACACAATATCCCTGCTTCTGAGCCTAATGGCGAAACAGTTACAGTTGAGTTGTACTTAAAATTAAAATTTACAGCTTCAGCGTTGTAGTTTAAAACAAATGCGCTACTAACTCTTGTATAGTAGCGAATCGAATAACCTCCAATCCTTTGGGTGCGGAGGTTACTTTTTGAGCGACTACCATACGCTCAAAACCAAGTTTGGCCGCTTCTTGCATGCGTTGTTCCATTTTGGGTACGTTACGCAATTCACCCGATAGCCCTACTTCGGCAGCAAATGCGTAACCTTTAGGGATAGCAACATCCAAACTACTGGAGAGTATAGCCACCATAACTGCCAAATCTAGCGCAGGATCGTCTAGACGAATTCCACCAGCAATATTTAAAAACACATCTTTAGCCCCAAGCTGAAACCCAGCACGTTTTTCCAGGACTGCCAATAACATATTAAGGCGCTTATTGTCAAAGCCCGTACTGCTGCGTTGTGGAGTTCCATATACTGCTGAACTTACTAGGGCTTGCACCTCAATAAGCATAGGACGAATTCCCTCAACAGTTGCGCCAATGGCATGTCCACTTAGTCCAGCACTTTCAGATGAAATAAGTAATGCACTTGGATTAGCTACAGGCAAAAGTCCTTCTTGAGCCATAGTGTAAATGCCTAATTCGGCAGTAGTACCAAAGCGGTTTTTGTGCGCACGTAAAATGCGGTACATATGATTTCGATCTCCTTCAAAATGAAGCACGGTATCAACCATATGCTCCAATACTTTTGGTCCAGCAATTGCACCATCTTTTGTTATGTGTCCTACCAAAAAAACAGGAGTTTGCGTGCTTTTTGCAAATTGTAATAACTCGGCAGTACAGGTTCGAATTTGGGACACACTGCCAGCTGCACTATCAATGATATCGGAGTGTAGGGTTTGAATAGAATCAATTATAACCAGCGCAGGTTTTAGTGCTCCAAGATGATGTAATAGCGATTGCGTTCGGGTTTCTGCCAGCAAATAACATTCACTAGATTCTTCGGTTATGCGTGCACTGCGTAATTTTATTTGTTGCTCACTTTCCTCACCCGAAACATAAACGACTTTCCCAGAAACCGAAAGCGCCACTTGCAGTAATAATGTGGATTTTCCAATGCCAGGCTCACCGCCCACAAGAATCACAGCACCTGGTACGATACCACCACCCAAAACTCGGTCTAATTCAGTGTCGTTAGATGAGACACGGTATATGGCATCTACAGCAACATCCTGTATACGCACAGGGCTTGCCTTTGTTGTTGATTTTTCAGATTGCCAAGCAGGTACTTTGGAGTTATCTAGTACTTCTTCGTGCAACGTATTCCAACTTTTGCAAGAGCTACACTGCCCTTGCCATTGTGCGTGCTGCGTTCCGCAGCTTGTACAAAAAAATGCTTTTTTGACTTTTGCCATGAAGCGAATCTACTGTTTTTTGGAAACAATAGGAAGCAACAAAAAAGAAAGACTTCCAAATACAACCACCATTAGGGTTTGACCTGTCCACATCACCCATCCAAACGCAAGGGCTTGTGGATAGGGCACCGCAAAGGCTTCAAGAACTGCTGCCACGGCTAACGGGTATAGTCCTATTCCGCCATTTGTTGCCGACATGGCAAAACCACCAGCTATAAAAGCAGGGATAATGGCAGCAAATGACAATTGACTTGTTTCGGGAAGGGCAAAAGTAACCACCCAAAACATGAATAAATACATCACCCAAATAAAAAGCGTGTGCGCTATAAAAATCCATTTGTTTTTAATGCTTCGTATAGAAAGGATTCCTTCTTTTAATCCATTAAAAAATCTCACAATTTTTTTTGCCCATGCTTTTTGAGATCGTTTAAGCTGCCGAATGACTATATAAAATAATAGTGCTGCGCCTGATATCCAAATAAATGAATACACACTAAAATCAGGATTGCCAACAACTTCTAGAAGTAAATCGCCCTGAAGAAAAAACCCAATTCCAATAAATGAAATTAAAAGAATAAGATCAATAATACGTTCGGTTACAATAGTTC
>JAYPBW010000091.1:0-1552 GCA_038124405.1 Flavobacteriaceae bacterium
CATCCATGCCGAAATCTTCAACTGATAAAATCAATTCACCTTCTGCATTTAAAAAATGCTTTTTACAAGACTTCTGATAACGACATTATTTCACTTGTCAGTCAACAAAATAACAAATTAGTGTACCGTGTTCATGTTGCACACGAACGTTTGGCTGTTTTTTCCGAAATGTATTACAAAAAAGGTTGGCAGGCCTATTTAAACAATAAGCCAATAAATCATCACAAAGTAAACTACCTTTTAAGAGGAGTAGTTGTTCCTGCGGGTGAACACGAGTTGGTTTTTGCATTCGAGCCATCTGTCATAAAAAACGGTACACTATTAATGGCATCTGGATGGCTGTTATTTTTCTTGTCTACTGGATTGTTTATACGAAAACCTAAAACAATTGAGTAAATCTAAACATATAGCTTTAGTTGTTTATTATTGGCCGCCCTCAGGTGGGTCCGGAGTACAACGTTGGCTTTTTTTTGCAAACTATTTTGTAAACAATGGGTTTGAAATTACTGTGTTTACGCCTTCAAAACCACGCATTGCTGAAAAAGACGATATGCTGGTAAAAAAAATAGACCCCAAAATTAATGTCATATATGTTGATGGATGGGAGCCTATGCAACAAAGTACCAAAGAAATAGGAGAAAACATTGGTCAAAAGCGAGGTGTACTATCACTATTAAATTTAATACGTTTTATTCGCGCTAACTTTTTTATTCCAGATGCAAGAGTGTTTTGGGCAAAGAAAGCTGCTAAGACATTTCTGAAACTACATTTTCAAAACAACTTCGATGTTTTAATTACTTCTGGCCCTCCACATTCAATGCATAGGGTAGGCTTACAAAGCAAATTAAAATCTTCAATTCCTTGGATTGCCGATTTTCGTGATCCATGGGTAGGCTTTTTTCAAAATAAAAGTCTTCCAATGTGTGCTTTCGCCAAACGGAAACATAAAAAATTACAAAACAACGTAATAGCACAAGCAGATAGGGTAGTGGTTACCGCGCCTTCACTTGCTACTTATTTTAAAAAAATGAACAATTCTGTTTCTGTGCTTACAAATGGATATGAAAGCATATTACCAGTTTCAAGTCTTGCTCCAAAGGGATTCGTTTATGCTGGAAGTTTAAAAGCCCAGCAGAACCCAAAGCTACTTTGGGAGTCAATAGCAGAACTAACTCGTGAAAACACGATGTTTGCAGAAACATTTTCATTATCCATTTATGGTAAAACTGCGTACTCTGTTCTGGAGTCGGTAAAAGAATATGACATTGAAAATTGGGTGAAATTTTCGGGTTACCAACCTAAAGAGGTGTTAGATTCAATATTGCCAAGCGCAAAAGCCTTATTATTGTTAGGAATTGATATGCCTGACACACAAAATATTATACATGGGAAACTTTTTGAATACATGGCTGCAAACCGCCCTATTTTAGGAATTGGTCCAAAGCCTAGTGATATGGAGCCTTTATTTGTCACACACAAATTAGGTGTTTATGCATCTTTTGATGATAAAGACCTTATCAAAAAAACCCTTTTAAGTTGGTTTTCAAACGAT
>JAYPBW010000091.1:1594-4514 GCA_038124405.1 Flavobacteriaceae bacterium
GTCAGAATATTAGTAATTTTAAACGTGATGTCATTGCCAAAAACTATGCACATTTAATTTTAGAGACACGATGAACATGCTAACCTCGCAATCCACAAAAAATCTAGCGAGTATTATGCTTGGATTTGGTATTGGTGCGGTAAACACCTTGGTGTTTTACCCCTATTTTTTTGGCGCGGAGAAGCAAGGGTTAGTTGTTTTTTTATTAGCAGTTTCAAATTTATTAATGCCGCTCATTGGTTTTGGTGTAGCCCAAACCATCGTTAAATTTCATAGATGCTACAAAGAAGAAGACAAACAAGGTGTGTTGTCTTACATCATTTTGTTGCCTTTTTTTATCGCTATTCCGTTAGGTTGTGTGGTCATTTTCTTTCACGATTCTATAGCGAGTTTATTATCTGTTAAAAACCCCATAATTTCTTCATACACATGGGTCATCTTTGCGGTAGCCTTTGCTACGGCCTATTTTGAAGTGTTTTATTCTTGGGCAAGGGTTCATTTTAAATCCGTAATTGGGAACACGTTAAAGGAAATTTACCCAAGAGCAAGTATCCTACTTTTATTACTTCTATATGCGGCAAATGCTATTGATTTAGATGTATTTTTTTATCTATTAGTTGGCTTGTATTACTTGCGTTTGTTGCTTATGATTAGCATAGCTTTTCGTATTCAACCACCAAAGTTTACGTGGTCTAAACCAAAAAACATCAATGAGCTTATACGATATAGTTTGTATTTGGTAATAGCTGCTTCTGCAGGCAGCTTGATTATTGATATTGATAAATCAATGCTTTCTCAATATTTAGATATTAGCGAAACAGCTTTTTATTCTGTTGCGATTTATACGGCTAGCCTGATTGAAGTGCCTGGGCGAGCCTTATTTCAAATACTTAATCCTATGGTAGCAAAAGCTATTAATGAAAATGACAGGAATCAAGTCGCAAAACTCTATAAAGACAGTTCAATTAATCTGTTGTTATTGGCAGGTTGGTTTTTTTTGTTAGTTAACGGAAGTATTGAATCTTTGTTTATGCTCATGGAAGATAAGGGTTATGGAAATGCTGTTTGGGTGGTTCTTATGATATCATTTGCAAAGCTAATTTCGATGAGTTCAGGTGCATCAAACACAATCCTCATAAATTCAAAAAAGTACAGCATTGCACTTTTGTTAACCATATTTATGGCTGTATTTGTTGTGATTGGCAACTATGTATTTATTCCCAAATTTGGTATAAATGGCGCTGCAGTTACTACACTTATTTTAGTTGTGGTGTTTACTTTTTTCCGAATGGGTTATGTCTCTCATTATTTTGGAACACATCCCTACAATAAAAACACTTTGATAGCTTTTGTGCTTATTGGTTTTATATACGGCTGTTTGTCATATGTTGAGATTCAAATGCACCCCATTTGGTCAATTCTAATAAAATCAGTTTTAATAACATTTGTATACGGTATAGCTGTAACACTATTTAGGTTGTCTCCAACTTTGAATAGAATTTTAGGAAACAGATTTAAGAATGTTTTTTAAATAAAAATTGATGTAAACTAGATGCTGGATTGTCGTTCACTTTTTCAGGAGTGCCAGTAGCTAAAACATTTCCGCCACGAATTCCACCTTCTGGCCCTAAATCAATAATGTAATCTGCTTGCTCGATTAGCCCAATGTTATGTTCAATGACAATAAGCGAATGCCCTCGATCTAATAACGCTCTAAAAGACCCTACAAGTTTGTTTATGTCATGCATATGCAATCCTGTTGTAGGCTCGTCAAATAAGAATAAAGTTCTATTTTTTTGAGAACCTTTAAGAAGAAAACTTGCGAGTTTTATCCGTTGCGCTTCCCCTCCAGATAGGGTAGAGGAAGATTGTCCAAGGGCAATATAGCCCATGCCCACATCTTGTAAGGGTTGCAATTTATCAGCAATCTTTTTTTCTCTGTGCAATTTAAAAAAGGAAATCGCTTCATCTATGCTCATGCTTAATACATCATGAATATTTTTCCCTTCGTATTTTACTTCTAATACTTCTTTTTTGAATCGTTTTCCATCACAGTCGTCACAGGGCAAATCTACGTCCGCCATAAATTGCATCTCAATTTTGACAGTGCCTTCGCCTTTGCAACTTGGACAACGTCCACCGTCAACATTAAATGAAAAGTGCTTGGATTGATATCCACGTTGTTTAGAAACGTGTTGTTGTGCGTATAGCTTTCGTATATCGTCGTACGCTTTTATGTAGGTTACCGGATTTGAACGCGATGATAATCCAATAGGCTTTTGACTGATATACTGAACTTCTTCGAATGACTCTAAGTCTCCTTCGAGTGCTGTAAATTCACCTAATTTATCTCCGTATATGTCTTTCTTTTTTCGAATTGCTGGAAGTAAAATGTCTTTTACAAGGGTGCTTTTTCCACTTCCAGAAACTCCTGTAACAACCGTTAACATTTGAAGCGGAAACGTGACATCTATATTTTTCAAATTATGCTCTCTTGCACCAATGACTTGAAGTGCTTTTTCTACTTTTTTGCGGTTTTCTGGCAATGGAATCGCAGCTTTTCCTGAAAGGTATTTGGCCGTCCATGAATCCGAATTGGTTATGTTTTTGTAATTGCCTTGCGCTACTACTTCACCACCAAAAACACCTGCATCAGGTCCTAAATCAATAATTTCATCAGCCGCTCGCATGATGTCATCGTCATGCTCCACAACAATTACAGTATTACCCAAATCACGGAGTTTTTGTAAAACTCCAATCAGTTTTGCTGTGTCTTTTGGGTGCAATCCTATACTTGGTTCATCTAAAATATAAAGCGAACCCACAAGACTGCTTCCTAAAGAAGTGGCAAGGTTAATACGCTGAGATTCTCCTCCCGAAAGCGTACTCGCTCTCCTATTAAGTGTTAAATACCCAAGAC
>JAYPBW010000092.1:0-4343 GCA_038124405.1 Flavobacteriaceae bacterium
GGAGTAGGGAACGCTGCTGGTTATGGGTTTATGCTCATTTTAGTTGCCTTTTTTCGTGAACTTTTTGGCTCTGGAAAACTGTATGGCTACCAAGTAATTCCCGATGCCTTGTATGAAATGGGCTATGAAAACAACGGATTGATGTTGCTTTCGCCTATGGCACTTATTACCCTTGGTATTATTATCTGGGTACAACGAGCACGTAACCGCAAACTCATTGAAAAAAACTAAGCCATGGATTACGTAAATCTTTTTGTAAAAAGTATTTTTATTGAGAACATGATTTTTGCCTATTTCTTAGGTATGTGTTCTTATTTGGCTGTATCCAAAACGGTTAAAACAGCAGTCGGACTTGGATTTGCAGTAATTTTTGTACTCTCTATTACGGTACCAATTAACTATTTACTAGACAATTATTTACTCAAACCCGGTGCCATGTCTTGGCTGGGTGAAGAATATGCAAGTATCGACTTAAGCTTTTTGAGCTTCATCATGTTTATTGCCGTGATTGCCTCTATGGTACAACTGGTAGAGATGATAGTTGAAAAATTTGCACCTGCCTTGTACGGTGCCTTAGGTATTTTCTTACCCCTTATTGCAGTAAACTGTGCCATTTTAGGAGGCTCGTTGTTTATGCAGCAAAAGAGTTTTGCCTCTATTGGCGAATCTGCGGTTTATGGTTTTGGCTCTGGAATTGGGTGGCTTTTGGCTATTTTGGCCATTGCTGCTATTAGAGAAAAAATTGCGTACTCCAATATTCCTGCACCATTACGCGGATTGGGTATTACGTTTATCATTACAGGTCTTATGGCTATTGGTTTTATGAGTTTTATGGGAATTAAATTATAGTAACCCTATGGATATTACAGTTATTATCGCAAGTATTGTTGTTTTCTTAGCCATCACGTTTTTATTGGTTGGAATGCTATTAGGAGTTAAGGCACGTTTGATGCCTTCTGGGCCTGTAAAACTTTTTATCAACGGCGAAAAGGATGTTGAGGTATCTTCAGGAAGCACACTACTTTCTACCTTAGGTGACAACAAAATATTTTTGCCTTCTGCTTGTGGTGGTGGAGGTACTTGTATTCAGTGTAAGTGTATTGTTAAAGATGGGGGAGGTGAAATCCTACCTACAGAGGCACCGCACTTTTCACGTAAGGAAATTGCTGAAGGTTGGCGTTTGGGATGTCAAGTAAAAGTAAAGCAAGATATGGTTATTGAGGTGCCAGAGGAAGTGTTTGGGATTAAGAAGTTTCAAGCTAAAGTGGTTCGTAACTGGAACGTAGCTTCTTTTATTAAAGAATTTGTGGTAGAAATTCCTGAAGAAATGCACTACGAAGCGGGTGGTTATATTCAAATTGAAGTACCGGCTTGTGAGGTGGATTATAAGAATATTGATATTTCTGCGCACCCCGACGAACACCCAGAAGATGTTAATAAATTTAAATTGGAGTGGGACAAGTTTAAGTTGTGGGACTTAAAAATGAAGAATCCAGAATTGGTAGAACGTGCCTATTCTATGGCTTCCTTTCCTGCTGAGGGTAAAGAAATTATGTTGAATGTACGTATTGCTACACCTCCTTTTGACCGCGCCAAAAATGGTTGGGCAGATGTAAATCCTGGAGTAGCATCATCTTACATTTTTTCGCTAAAAGCTGGAGATCCGGTTACCATTTCAGGCCCTTATGGCGAATTCTTCATCAATCATTCTGAGGCTGAAATGCTATACGTTGGTGGTGGTGCTGGTATGGCACCCATGCGTTCGCATTTGTATCATCTATTCCGTACCCTCAAAACAGGGCGTAAAGTAACGTTTTGGTATGGAGGTCGTTCGAAACGTGAGTTGTTCTATACGGAGCACTTCCGTGCCTTAGAGCGTGACTTTCCGAATTTTAAGTTCTACATTGCGCTTTCTGAGCCATTAGAAGAAGATAATTGGAAAGTGAAAGATGGGTTAGATGGTGAAGGTGATGGTTTTATTGGCTTTGTACACCAAGTGGTGATTGATAACTACTTAAATGACCACGAAGCACCCGAAGATATTGAAGTATATTTCTGTGGACCACCCCTTATGAATCAGGCTGTAGAAAAAATGGCTGAGGATTTTGGTGTCCCAGACGAAAATGTTCGTTTCGACGACTTTGGAGGATAAATCAAAAAGAGGCTTCGGCCTCTTTTTTTATTAAGTTTACATCATGCAAAAGCTGTCCGAAAAAGAACTTCATCAACTCGCTATGAATACCGTGGGTAAAAACCTAGAAGAAGACGGTTTTGAGTTTTTGGCGGTAAACAGCGAATTCAAAAAAGACCCACAATTTGTGTGCACCAAAGACAAGGTGCTTCGTTTTGTAGTAGTACGTCATGTGTGTTATCCCGATAATCCCAAAAAATATGACACGACCTTAATGCAAGAGGTTAAAGAACACGCCATAAAATTTAAGGCCAAAACGTATTTTGCAGGTGTTGGTTTTGCCCATGCCAAAGACTATGAGAAACCGATTTTAAAAAATGAACCTTATGCCATTAATTATTCTGGACTACAAGAAGTATAGCATTTGGTTTTTAGCCTTCCTCCTTTTTGGGTGCCAATCCGCACCTAAATTGCAACGCGCACAAGGGGATGCCCTGGGGACATCGTATGCTGTTTTGTATGCAGACACCTCTCCAAATGAAAACGTATTAGATTCTATTGACGCGGTTTTTTTACGCATAAATCAGTCTATGTCAACGTATTGGCCAAACTCCATTATTTCTAAAATGAATAGGGGTGAGGAAGTACAAATAGATGCAGATTTTAATAACGTTTTTAGTGCTGCTAGAAAAGTTTGGAACCAAACTAACGGCTACTTTGATCCTACCGTTGGGGCTCTCGTAAATGCGTATGGATTTGGTCCTGCCCAACCACTTTCTGTGATTGATGACAACGTTATTGATAGTTTGATGACACTCACAGGCTTTTCTAAGCTTTCACTTTTAGAAAATCAAGTAATTCAAAAGCAAAACAAAAATATTTATATCGATTTTAATGCCATTGCCAAGGGCTATGCTGTTGATGCATTAGCTTCAATGCTCAGCTCATTGGGGTACTCTAATTTTTTGGTAGAAGTAGGTGGTGAACTCTTTGCCACAGGAACGCATCCCGAAAAACAAAAACCTTGGCATGTTGCTATCGATCATCCAGAACAAGAGATAGAGCGTAGTTACATAGCCACACTTTCCTTGCAAAATAAGGGGTTGGCGTCTTCTGGTAATTATCGAAAATTTCGAACGGATGCACAGGGAAACAAGTATGTTCACACGATAAACCCTAAAACAGGAAAAACAGTAAAATCGAATGTTCTTAGTAGTTCTGTGTTGGCGCCTACTACCATGTATGCCGATGCCTATGCCACCGCACTGATGGCTATGCCTTTTGATAAGGGGAAAGCACTTATAGATTCTTTGACTGATGTGGAAGCCTTATGGGTATTGGCATTAAAAGATTCGGTACGTGTAGTAGCTACAAAAGGATTTAATTTTAGTCTGTAGCGGGTCGCACACACACGGGAATGTATTCATTTTCGACTACTGCAAAACGTTTTCGTTCATCTGGTGTAAGTGCTTTTCCGTATTGAATTTCATGCACTTTAAAACCTGTTTTTCGTAGTTTTTGAAAATAATCCATACCATAAATTCGAACATGGTCGTATTGTCCAAAAACTCGGGTGCGTTCTGCTTTGTCTGTGATGCTGTTGTCTTCAAAAGTAGCTTCTCGATTTACATCAAGTGGTACTTGCAATAGTGCTTTTCCACCGGGTTTGAGTACCCTAAAAAGCTCTTGCATGGCTTTGGCGTCGTTGGGAATATGTTCAAGCACATGATTGCATAAAACCCAATCAAAAGACGCATCTTCAAAAGGTAGATCGCAGATGTCCGCTTTGATATCCGCAAGTGGAGACTTCAAATCGCAAGTGGTATATTCCAAATGCGGCATTTTTTTTAGTCGAGAAAGGAAGGCTTTTTCGGGTGCCATGTGCAACACCTTGGCAGCGGATTGAAAAAAGTCGGTTTCGCGTTGCAAATACAACCAAATAAGCCGATGTCGCTCTAGTGAAAGTGTTCCTGGACTTAATACATTCGATCGAATTTTGACATATCCATAAGGCAAAAATGTTCGATAGGACTTGCCGTTTATAGGGTCTGTAAAGGTATTTCCTTTGTACCAAAAATCTAGAAAAGGTAGCGCAATATTCGCCAGCTGTTGCAATATAGTTCTGGGGAAAAGTCCTAATATGCGCTTTGCAAAAGCTTTCATGCGCTGATGGGAACCGTTCTAAATGCTTCTTCTTCGTCAGAGGTAATTC
>JAYPBW010000093.1:0-4326 GCA_038124405.1 Flavobacteriaceae bacterium
GTGTTAAAAACGGGTTTTCCCAAATGTGTTTGACCTCCTTTTCCTGGAGTAACGCCACCCACTACGTTGGTGCCGTAATCTATCATTTGACCTGCGTGGAAGGTTCCTTCTCCACCTGTAAAACCCTGTACAATAATTTTAGATGCTTTGTTTACTAATACGCTCATGTTATTCTTTTACTCTTTCTATATATGTTCCTTTTTCGGTATCAACTTTAATTTTATCACCCTCGTTGATAAAGAGTGGTACGTTAATTTTTGCTCCTGTTTCAGCCGTAGCTGGTTTTGTTGCATTGGTAGCTGTATTTCCTTTAACACCAGGTTCGGTGTTTGTAATTTCTAAAACTACACTTGCTGGCATGTCGACAGAGAGCGGACTATTGTCTTCTGTGTTAATCATAATGGTTACGATTTCACTCTCTTTCATCAGTTTAGGCTGGTCTAAAATACTTTCTTGGATTTCAATCTGGTTGTAATCCTCTGTATTCATAAAATGATACGTTGTACCGTCTGCATATAAAAACTGATATTTACGTGTTTCTACTCGAACATCTTCAATTTTGTGACCTGCAGAAAAGGTGTTATCAATCACTTTTCCAGATGTAACACTTTTAAGTTTGGTTCTTACAAAGGCAGGGCCTTTTCCTGGTTTCACATGTAAAAACTCTATGATTTTATAAATATCGTTGTTGTAATGTATGCAAAGACCTTTGCGAATATCTGATGTAGTTGCCATATTAATTTTGAATATATCCTTTCATGATACCGCGCTGCGATTGTCGGATAAATTGTAAAATGTCATCGCGTTCGGTTGAAGCCTCCATTTCTGCTTCAATGATTTGTATAGCTTGAGTATTATTAAAATTCTTTTGGTATAGAATACGGTAAATACTCTGAATTTCTCTGATTTTATCAGATTCAAACCCTCTCCTTCTAAGACCAACTGAGTTTACTCCTGCATATGAAAGTGGTTCTCTTGCTGCTTTAACAAACGGCGGAATATCTTTTCTAACCAATGATCCTCCAGCAACAAAAGCGTGATCTCCAATTGAACAAAATTGATGCACAGCAGTCATTCCCGCTAAAATGACATGACTACCCACATTAATGTGCCCTGCCAATGTACTGTTGTTTGAAAAAATACAATAATCTCCTACAATACAGTCGTGTGCTACGTGCGAGTATGCCATGATTAAGCAATTTTTACCAATGGCTGTTTTCCCTCTAGAACTGGTGCCACGGTTTATGGTAACACATTCTCTTATTGTTGTATTGTCACCAATTTCTGCCAAAGTGTTTTCACCATTAAACTTTAAATCTTGTGGTACGGCGCTGATTACAGCTCCTGGAAATATATTACAATCTTTACCTATTCGTGCACCTTCCATTATGGTAACATTAGGTCCAATCCATGTTCCCTCACCAATCACTACATTTTTATCAATGGTAGTAAAAGGTTCAATAACTACATTTTTTGCAATCTTGGCATCAGAATGCACATATGCTAATGGCTGTTTCATACTTTAACTTGATCTTTTTTTACAATTTGCGCCATCATTTCAGCCTCAGTAGTTACCCTGCCTCTAGAGTATGCTATGGCATGCATATGACATATCCCTCGTCGAATTGGAGATAACAATTCTAGTTTGAACACCAAAGTATCACCTGGAACCACTGGGTTTTTAAACTTTGCATTTTCAATTTTCATGAAAAAAGTAAGGTAGTTTTCAGGGTCAGGGACTGTGTTTAACACCAAAACCCCACCTGCTTGTGCCATGGCTTCAATTTGAAGTACTCCTGGCATTACTGGCTGACCTGGGAAGTGACCCTCAAAGTAAGGCTCATTCATTGTAATGCTCTTCATTCCTACAATGTGCTTGTCACTTAGTTCTAAAATCTTGTCAACCAATAAAAAAGGAGGGCGGTGCGGAATAACATTCATAATGGCATTAACATCCATTAAAGGCTCAGCATTCAAATCATATACAGGAATACGATTCCTTTTTTCTTGTTTTATGATTCTAGATAGCTTTTTGGCAAAACTGGTATTAATCCCATGACCAGGCTTGTTTGCAATGACCTTTCCTCGTATTCTACATCCTACTAATGCCAAATCGCCAATAACATCTAAAAGTTTATGGCGGGCTGCTTCATTTGGATATTTTAAAGTCAAGTTGTCTAGAATACCATTTGGTTTCACCGATATTGATTTTCTGCCAAATGCCTTAGACAGTTTTTCCATGGTGTCAACTGAAAGCTCTTTATCTACATATACAATGGCATTGTTTAGATCACCGCCTTTAATGAGTCCATTTTCGAGTAGCGATTCAATTTCATGTAAAAAGCTAAATGTACGTGCATGAGCGAATTCATCTTTGAACTCAGAAAGATTTTTTAAGGTAGCGTTTTGAGTGCCCAATACTTTTGTACCAAAATCAACCATGGTAGTCACTTGATATTCATCTGCAGGAATAATAGTGATTTCGCTGCCTGTTTCTTCATCTACATATGAGATGTTTTCATGAACTACATATTCGTAGCGCTCGGCATCTTGATCTACTATGCCCGCGTCAAGAAGTGCTTCTACGAAAAACTTCGACGATCCATCCATAATGGGTGGTTCGGGTGCATTTATCTCAATAAGAACATTATCAATTTCAAGACCAACAAGAGCGGCCAAAACGTGCTCTGATGTTTGAATAGTTACACCATTTTTCTCAAGGTTTGTTCCTCTTTGAGTGTTTACAACAAGATTGGCATCTGCTTCAACGATAGGTGTTCCTTCTAAGTCAACACGGCAAAATGCATAACCGTGATTGGCAGGCGCAGGTTTAAAAGTGATTTTAACTTTTTTTCCAGTGTGAATACCTACTCCACTAAGCGAAACAGCTTTCGAAATAGTTGTTTGTTTATTCATGGTCAAGCTTCTTTTTTAGGGTTTGTAAATCTTTAATGTGTGCGTGCAAATTTCTAAAATGCACATATGCTTTATTAAACGCAGTGTAGTCAAAGGCTGGATAACCCATGACTTTTGAATCATCTTTAATATTCTTTAAAATTCCTGATTTTGCTTGGATGCCAACACGGTTGCCAATTGTTAAGTGACCACTAATGCCTACTTGACCTCCTATTTGACAATGGCTTCCAATTTTTGTTGAGCCAGCAATACCAGTTTGGGCCGCAATAACAGTGTGTTCACCCACTTCTACGTTGTGACCAATTTGAATGAGGTTATCAAGCTTAACTCCGTTGCCAATCTTTGTGGATCCCAAAGTAGCACGGTCGATGGTAGTGTTTGCACCAACATCTACGTGATTGCCAAGAATAACATTTCCTGTTTGAGGGACTTTGCTGTAAGATCCATTTCCATTCGGTGCCCATCCAAAACCATCGGCTCCGATGACAGCGTTGCTATGAATAACGCAGTTTTCGCCAATTATTGATCCATCAAGAACTCTTGCGCCGCTATGGATGGCTGTATTTGCCCCTATTATAACATGATTCCCAACAAATGCTTGAGGGTGAATGGCTACATTATCTCCAATCGTAGTTTGATCTCCAATGTGGGCGAAATCTCCAACAAATACACTTTCTGAAATAGCAGCAAGGTCAGATACAATAGCAGTTTTAGCAATACCAGAATGAAGTTGCTGCTTCATTTCATTGTAATAGTGCAACAGTCTTGTAAATGCTTTGTAAGGGTCTGTAACGCGAATAAGAGTAGTGTGAAATGCCTTTTCTGCAACAAAATCAGTACTAACTAAAGTAACAGTAGCGTTGGTAGTATATAAAAAAGGAGTGTATTTTGGATTCGCCAAGAACGAAAGGCTACCCTCAGTTCCTTCTTCAATCTTAGAAAGCCTGAAAACCTCTGCGCTAGAATTTCCCTCAACAGTACCTGAAACCAGTTCTGCTATTTGAGAAGCGGTGAATTTCATAGGTGCAAAATTAATAAAAATATCCGTCATCCTTAGGATATGCAACGAAGTGTTTACTATCCTTTTTTGTCAGTGTACGCATCACTGCTGTATCAGAAGAAGAATCAAACAACCAACAGTTCCCCTAATGATCACTTAGTTGGATTGGATTCTCTTTATGATTGTACCCCTGAATATGGAACGTACCCCCAAAAACAAAATAGGAAGCCTCTATAGAAGAAAGTCCCCATTTTGCAGCAACTTTATCTCTTGCTGCAAGGATTGCTTTGTCTGGAAATGGTTTATCATCAACATTGATTTTTAGCAATTTTCTAGACAATAACATTTCAGCAAGTTTAGCTAAAACCACATCCGTATTTGTTGTGGCATCTTTTAGCATCATCCAAACA
>JAYPBW010000094.1:0-4221 GCA_038124405.1 Flavobacteriaceae bacterium
GTACTTTGGTTATGCCATATGATTTTGAGATATTTTTTGCTTTTATCATTACTTGCAAAATAACCAATTTTCATTCGTTTAGCCTATTTACTGAAAGTTGAATTTTGTTTATAGGAAAATAAACATTTTATGTTTAACTTTGTATGATAATAATTAAACAATATGGCTCATGCCACTTTTGCTGGAGGTTGCTTTTGGTGTACTGAAACTCTATTTTCTAGGTTGCAAGGCGTTATTGAAGTATTGCCTGGATATACTGGTGGACATATCAAAAATCCTGCCTACCGAGAGGTTTGTACAGGCAGGACAGGTCATGCCGAATGCATTCGCATTACCTTTGATGATACTGTAATTTCATATCAAACACTTCTCGAAGTATTTTTTGATACCCATGACCCTACAACCTTAAATAGACAGGGAAACGACGTGGGTAGTCAATACCGTTCTGGAGTATTTTATCACAGTATTGAGCAGAAAGAACTTGCAAAAGCTATAATTGCTGAATTAACTCAAAAGCAAGTATATTCAGATCCTATAGTTACTGAGGTTAGTGCTGCTGAAAATTTTTATCCAGCAGAAATAGAGCACAAGGATTATTATAATTTAAATAAAAATCAACCTTACTGCGCTGCAATAATTACCCCAAAAGTTAAAAAATTACTCACAAAATATTCATCAAAAATTAAGACGCTATGACATTTGAAGCAAAAGACATATATGATATTGATATGACCACGAACATTCAAAAACACTATTTGGAGGTTTTAACTGATTTAGGTGAAAACCCATTTAGAGAGGGTTTAATAGAAACTCCCAAACGGGCTGCCAAAGCCATGCAGTTCCTTACGCAAGGATACGAAATGGATCCAGCTGCCATTTTGGAAGGAGCTAAGTTTGCTGAGTCGTATAATGAAATGGTGGTGGTTAAAGATATTGAGGTGTACTCGCTTTGTGAACATCATATGCTGCCTTTTTTTGGGAAGGCGCATATCGCTTACATTCCAAACGGCCATATCGTGGGATTAAGTAAAATTCCAAGGGTAGTAGATGTTTTTGCGCGCCGATTACAGGTGCAAGAGCGTCTTACAGAACAAATTATGAACTGTATTGATGAAACCCTAAAGCCCAAAGGTGTAGCTATTGTTATAGAGGCATCTCACATGTGCATGATGATGCGCGGTGTACAAAAGCAAAACTCCCTTACTACAACTTCGGGATTCCGCGGTGCATTTGAAGCCATGGAAACCCGAAATGAGTTTTTGAAATTGATTCAAGGAAAGCTGTCTTAAAATTATAAAAGTTTAGTGGTACTCAAATATTAATGCGATATTTTGATTTGCAACATCACGTTTCTTCCAACTTCATCAGCGTAAAATCGCAGTCTATTCATATAATCTCTATAGCTTATATCTAAAAGATTCTCAAAGGAAAGTGCAATATTGATATTACTTTCATTAATTGTGTAAGGCCCCCAATTTAAATCAAGTCCAAGGTTATGATATCCGTCTGGTGGTGTGCTTATATCTACTTGCTTATAAACTTTTTCTCCATTCTCGATAACGGCAATATTTTCAGGATTATTCAAAGGGAAACGATGTTGTCTAAAAACAATTTTGCTGTTTACTGCCATTGAAAAAGAGTTCCATTTTGATGGAGAGTATTTAATCTGATTTGTAGTAGTTAATGGCGGGATTATGAGGGGCTCATTGGTATTTTTGTTTGTGCCATGCACCCAAGAGGTGTTATGTTTTAGCTGTGTTGTCGAACTTAGATCATAAAATATATCTACATCGGCTCCTGTAAGTAGGGCGTTTGTTGATGAATATTCCCAAACTGGAAACGCCCCTCTAATGGTTTGCTCGATGCCAATTGGTTCAATGATAATATAGTGCTCTCCATAGGTTATAAACGGACTTGCTATAAACCTAAATTGACCTTCTCTTTTTTCAAAATCTAAAACCATTTTGTGGGTCTTTTCTTTCTTTAGGAAGGGATTTCCATATTCGATAGTTGCTAACGAATGGTGTAAGCCGTCACTAAACATTTCGGCAATGTCGGGTGCGCGTTCGGAATAATTGTAATTTAGATTTACATCGTAATTGGGTGATGATTTATACCGAATTCCAGTAGAAAAGGAAAGTGTGTTAAAAACAAGATTTCTTTTGACCAACCTTTCTCCTGCAATTTCATTCACAACATACGGCCCAAGTAGTTCGTTATAGTTTTTTGATTCCCAACGATTATTTTTATACCATTTTCGTACATCATTATTTAAATGTTCATAGCGCAATCCCACAGTATAGTTAAGTTTGTCTGAAAATGTAAATGAAGCGGTAGCATATCCGCCCCACTTCGCTTTTAAATAATCAGGTATTAACCTTCTTACTTCCGTATCAGGATTCGAGTAGTTGTCTTGTATTTGAAGAAACACTCCAGTGTCGTATGATCCGTTGTTGTCTGACCACTGGAAATTGGCGACCAGATCATGTGTATTTAGCCGTAAATCGAGTGCTGGGGTATATTTAAGATCTCCTCTTCTAAGGTCGTATTCTTCACGATCATTTTTCTGCCAACTGTATTTAACGTTTAACTTTTGATATGAATTCAAAAACTTGGTATACGCAAAACTGGTAGTGTAATGCCTGTTGGCCTGTTTTGGAGATTCTATTCCGTAATCAAATGGTTCAATTACACTTGGCGTATCAGCTTCAATGCTTCTTAATAAATCGCGAATACTTCCAATATGAGCGCTTTTGAGTATGCCGATTTCAGTATTGAAATAACTAAAATATACATTCCATTTGTTGTGAAATCCGTTTTTCCCAACAGATATGGAAATGTTTTTTTCATTGCTTCCAGTGTTGGTAAGTATATAGTTGGGTGCAGAGAAATCACCATTTTTTCTAAGTGTACCTTGCGCCTTTACATAAGTTCCGTTTTCATAAGATTTAACCCATGAACTAACAATTCCCATTCCTTTTCCATTGGTCATTCCATTAAGAATTGTTTTTCCATATATTGAATCTACAGGTCTTGGTAAGCTAGATTCAAGTACGACTACACCACCAGGGATAGAACCTCCATACTTAAGCGTAGAAGCGCCCTTAATTACACGAATATTTTCAAATGCATTGATATCAATGTTTGGTGCATGGTCTTGACCCCATTGCTGATTTTCGAGCATCAAATTATTGTAAACAATCCCCACACGACTTCCAAACATGCCGTGTATAATAGGCTTGGCAATGCTATTTCCAGTTGAAAGTGTATTTACACCACTTATTTGTTCAAGTGCTCCTGCCAAACCTTTTGTGTTGTACCGTTCTTTTTCTGATTCAGTTAAAGAATAAACTTTGGCTGTTGCTGAAAGTTTATCTGTTTTTTGCTTTGATATAACAACTTCTTCTAGGGTTTCGATATGGTGATCCATTAAGAGTTCTAACACAATCGATTTTTTTAAATCAACTTCTTTGATAAGGTCTTTACAGTTAAGATGTGAAATTTTAATGGTAAGTTTTTGAGGGCATAGGTTTTTAAAGATAAAAACACCATCAGAAGACGTAATAGTTGAAGAAGTAATGCTTTTGCCTTTAACTTGAACTACGGCTGCTTCTAAAGGGATTTTATCATGTAAACCCAATACTTTTCCTGTAATGGTCAAATCACAATTTTGAGCATGAGCAAAACTAGTAGCCAGCAAAAATATACCGACTACTGTTTTGTATGCTTTAAAACAACCAAAATTGGTGTTTTTTACAAATTTAGAATACAGAATCACAACCTAGGGCATATCTTCAACGTGAGCTTCAAATTCTGCTTCTGCGTCTACAGACCCACCAAAGTCATCCCGACTGTTACCTGTTTTCGAGGTTGGCTCATGAATAAGATATGCAATAACATCAATCTCTCCAGCAGTAGTGGTTTCCCAAACTGTTTTGATATAAAGTGGATTGTTGTTGCTGTCTTTTGCATCGTCAGCCGCAGCGGTAATTGTAATGCTGGTGCCCTCAAGTTCAAAAAAAACTTGATGTTCATCGGCTTCTTCGATTACTTCTTCTGTAATGTCTTCTATGTTGTCAGGGTCTGACTCATTTAAAAAGCGAACTTCAAATGTATAGGTAGCATTACTGTCGAGCTCTATTGCTTCATGCGCGTCATGGTCGTTGCCGTGATCATCATGATCTTCGTGTTCAGCTTCAAATTCATAAACTATTTTTGAAT
>JAYPBW010000095.1:0-820 GCA_038124405.1 Flavobacteriaceae bacterium
GTGTAGGAAGTAGTGGGGCACTGGTAGCGGCTATTTACGATAGGTATGCTATTGAAAAAATTACGGTATTAGAAAATTTAACCCGAACTAAACTAGCAAAACTCAAATCTATTTTTTCTATAATGGAATCTTTTTTTCATGGAAAATCTTCGGGGTTAGACCCCTTGAATAGCTTTTTGAGTTTACCTATTCTTATTCATTCAAAATCTGAAATAGAGCCTACAGGCATTCCTTCACAGTCTCAAAATGGCAAAGCAGTTGTATTTCTATTAGACTCTGGTATGACTAGCGAAACAGCCCCTATGGTTTCTATTTTTATGGATAATTTAGAGGCACCTGCTTTTCGCAAAATGATGAAAGATGAGTTTATTACCATATCAGATCGATGCATCGAGCATTTTTTGAAAGGAAATATTTCAGCACTTTTTTCAGATGTAAAAAAATTATCATCTGTTGTTTTAAATCATTTTAACCCTATGATTCCGGAGCGATTCCTATCGCTTTGGAAAAAAGGATTAGACACCAACGCCTACTACTTGAAGCTTTGTGGCTCTGGTGGAGGAGGTTACATTCTTGGATTTACACAAGACTTACCGAAAGCAAAAGCGCTTTTAGCTAATCATAAGTTAGAGGTCGTTTATACGTTCTGACATGGGCGCTTCCTCATCATCTGCTAAATTGTTTTTACAGGCAATTGGTTTATTCTCTTTAGTGCGCGGCATTAATGTTCTTGTCCTTATGATGGCTCAGGTTCTTGCAGCAGTTTTTATTTTTTCTTCTTCAGAAATTATCCCAACATTAATGGACATAAACCTATGGC
>JAYPBW010000095.1:830-4051 GCA_038124405.1 Flavobacteriaceae bacterium
GCATTTAGCGTTTCTGGAGGCTATATTTTTAATGCCTTTTTTGATGAGGAAAAAGACCTTATCAATAGACCGGAAAAAACACTTTTGGAACGGCATATCTCTGCAAAAACGAAACTTGGAGTGTATTTTGTTTGTTCTGTATTGGCACTTTTAGTGGCCAGTTACGTTTCTTTTAGGGCAGTGCTGTTTTTTACAGCGTACATGGCTGGCATGTTTTTGTATTCTTCGTTTTTAAAACGTGACCTTTGGTTTGGCACTCTTACAAGTACCTTACTTACGGTTGTTCCTTTTTTTGCTATAACGGTTTATTACAATAATTTCTCATTAGAAATTTTAACCCATGCGGCTTACTTGTACACCCTTGTAAGTATCCGGGAATTTATTAAAGATTTACACAACATTAAAGGAGATATAGCTCAAAATTACCTTACGTTTCCCGTTGTTTGGGGAGAGCGTAAAACCAAGCAGCTTATTAGTATTCTTATTATATGTGCGTTGCTAGTGGTTGTCATACTATATACCTTTTTTGAGCTGTATGCTATGGGTTATTATTTTGTATTTGCATCTATTTCTCTTTTGATATTGTTGCTATTGCTTTGGCAAGTCAGCAGTACGCAACGAATGGGTTTGCTTCTTCAATTGGTACGCGGAATTATTTTATTAGGTATAATAAGTCTTCCTTTACTGCGTGTTACCATTTAGGCTTCTTATGTTTGCAATTCCGTTTTGCATATTAAATGGTTTGGACGGCTTTAATTTTGAATAAATGAAAAAAGAGAATTCAAAAAAATCTCAAGAAGGAATTCGACTGAACAAATTTATAGCTCATGCTGGAATTTGCTCTCGTCGCGAGGCGGACATGCATATTTCGTTAGGAGCGGTAAAAGTGAACAATAAAGTCATGACTGAATTGGGCTACAAAGTTAAGCTTACGGATGTTGTTCATTTTGACGGACAACGACTGCTAGCCGAAAAACCAGCATATGTTCTTCTTAATAAACCTAAAGGTTATATCACCACTACAAGAGATGAAAAAGGACGCCGAACAGTTATGGACTTGGTTTCTAATGCTACTAAATCTCGTGTAGTTCCTGTTGGTAGATTAGATCGGCCCACTACGGGTTTATTACTTTTTACTAATGATGGTGATTTAGCGAAAAAACTAACCCATCCAAGTACAGGAGTAAAAAAACTCTACCATGTGGTTTTAGATAAATCGGTTAGCGGCGGACACTTAGAGCAAATCAAAGCGGGAATAAAATTAGAGGATGGTCTAATTAAAGCGGACCAAGTTAGCTTTGTACAAGGTGCTTCAAAGAGAGAAGTTGGGATTGCACTTCATTCGGGTCGCAATCGTATTGTTCGCCGAATTTTTGAACACTTTGGCTATGAAGTGGTTTCCTTAGACAGAGTTTTGTTTGCTGGGCTTACAAAAAAAGATCTGCCACGAGGTCACTGGAGACACTTGTCACAAAGCGAGGTGCAACAGCTTAAAATGCTGTAACCTATAGTTTAGATTTTATAGAACTGTAGGCTACAAATCCAAATCCTATAAAGAGCAAAAAGTGGAATGGAAACAACCCGAAATCACCTTCATTCCCTACAAAAAATGCGCTTGTCATACCAAATAGGAAATAGAGCATTAGAAAACCTTCTAAAAGCGTATTTTTAGATATACTCTTTTGTAGGTATTTATTGGCTTTAAAGTTGTCTTTATACTTAGCTAGATTGAACTTTGGAGTGCGAACAAATTCACTCCGTTTACCTCGATGCCCCTCCAAAACAGCCTTTGAGTTGTGGACTGAAAAACCCATGGCAACTGCATAAAAAGTCACAAAGCTTTTGCTAAACTCAATAAAGTTCGCAAATCCTCCACCATGTATGCGCTTGTAGGTGAACCAATAGCAAATAAAAAAGATAATGGTGCTTATGATGAAAAGACTAGTAACGTTGAAAAACCATTTGTAATGCCCCCATTCATTTTTGATGTATAGCATTGGAATGCTTAAAACTGCCACGGTAAGTACCGATAAAAACATGCTGCTGTTGAGTAAGTGCATAATGGCATGAAGTCGTGTTTTAAGCCCAAGATTTGGGGTTTTAAAAACCTTTCCAATCATTTTTTGAAAGTTTTCAGCTCCTCCTTTATTCCATCTGAATTGTTGTGATCTTACAGCACTCATTACAACAGGAAGTTCGGCAGGTGTTTCTACATCTTCTAGATACTTGAATTTCCATCCTTTAAGTTGTGCTCTGTAGCTCAAGTCCAAATCTTCGGTTAGCGTATCACCCTCCCAATTACCGGCATCTTCAATACAGGTTTTACGCCACACCCCAGCGGTTCCATTAAAATTCATGAAATGACCTCCAAAGTTACGTCCCACTTGCTCTAGGGTAAAGTGCATGTCAAGCGCAAAGGCTTGAACTTTAGTGAGCAAAGAATAGTTTCGGTTTAAATGCCCCCAACGGGTTTGAACGACACCTATTTTATCATTCTTGAAATACGGAATTGTTTGTAACAACCACTCTTTTTTGGGGGTGAAGTCTGCATCAAAAATGGCAATAAACTCACCTTTAGCAGTTTTTAACCCTTCTTTTAAAGCACCTGCTTTAAAACCTTCTCTATTTTCTCTTTGAATATGAATTACATCTAATCCACTAGCGCAAAGTTCCGCTACTTTTTTGGCAGTTATTGCAACCGATTCATCGGTAGAGTCGTCTAACACCTGAACTTCAAGTTTGTTTTTAGGGTAATCTATTTTTGAAATATAATTTAATAAGCGCTCTACCACATACAATTCATTAAAAATGGGGAGTTGTATAGTTACATGAGGAACTTCATCAGAATTATTTAAATCAAAAACAGGATCGTTGTTGGTTTTACTTTTCTGTCGGATGTAGTTAAGAAGTAAACTAAGTTGACTTAACGCATAAAGAAAGATTAAGATGAGGCAAAATGCATATATAACCATCAAAAGTATGGAAATTGGGGCGATGATATTGGTCCAGTCTATGGACATAAGACGCATTTAATTGGTTGGCAAATTTGCGTTGCAAATATAGCACCTAACAAGTGGTTTATAAAATTTCCAATAATAACAATAAGTTAACAATCAGTGTAATAGGGGGTGTTAAAAAAAACCCTTCGCAATTGCGAAGGGTTTTGGTGGTACCTCCAGGAATCGAACCAGGGACACAAGGATTTTCAGTCCTTTGCTCTA
>JAYPBW010000096.1:0-3932 GCA_038124405.1 Flavobacteriaceae bacterium
GAACGGGAGGGCATATCTTTCCTGCACTAGCTATTGCAGATGAGTTGAAGCATCAATTTCCTTCTGCATCAATTCTATTTGTTGGTGCTTACAACAGAATGGAGATGCAACGTGTACCTAAAGCAGGATACTCTATAAAGGGTTTATGGATTTCAGGCTTTGATAGAAAAAATATGCTAAAAAATCTCCTTTTTCCATTAAAACTGGTATGGAGTATACTACAAGCATTTGCTATTGTAATTCGTTTTCGACCTCATGCTGTTGTTGGTACTGGAGGTTTTGCCAGTGGGCCTTTAGTTTTTTCAGCATCATTGTTGGGAATTCCATCCCTTCTACAAGAACAAAATGCATTTCCTGGCATTACTAATAAACAATTAGCAAAACGTGCCAAAACCATTTGTCTTGGTAGTGAAGCGGCACAAAAGTTTTTTCCTAAATCTAAAAGTTACGTGACCGGAAACCCAGTTCGTGCAGCTCTTCATCAGCCTATTTCAAAAAAGAAAGCATGTGACACTTTGGGAATTGATGCCACTAAATTTACGCTTCTAGTGTTAGGTGGAAGTTTGGGAGCTCGAAAAATAAATCAATTAATTGAAAATCACTTAGTAGAAATCAATCGACTTGATGTGCAACTAATTTGGCAATGTGGAAGCCTATATGCTGCTGAATATCAGCATTTAACAACACAAAACATTTTGGTAACGCCCTTTATTGACAATATGCCTAGTGCATATGCTGCTGCAGATTTGGTAGTGTCTCGTGCGGGCGCATTGGCAATATCAGAGCTTTGTTTGGTAGGAAAACCAACCCTATTCATTCCATCGACAAATGTGGCTGAAAATCATCAAGAGAAAAACGCATACGCATTAGTAGCAAAAAACGCAGCCAAAATGGTGGTTGAGCGTAACGCCAATGATACCTTTTGGAAAGCTCTTGAAGAACTTATTGAAAATACATCCTTGCGAAACAAATTGGCTAAAAACTGTAAGGAATTTGCTCATCCAAATGCCACGCAAGAAATTGTGAAAATGATAACGAAACTCATGGCTCATGAATAAAACGCCGGTTTATTTTGTGGGAATTGGAGGTATCGGAATGTCTGGGGTAGCGCAGTATTTCTTGGCGCAAGGCCATCCTGTGGCTGGATACGATAAAACATTAACTCCGTTAACTCAGAAATTAGAATCTTTAGGCGCTCTGATTACGGATATAGACGATGCTACATCAATTCCAAAGGCATTTCAAGACCCTATGGAGACCAAAGTAATTTACACTCCTGCAATCCCAAAAGACGCTGCGCTACTGGCATATTTTTCGAAGGGTGGTTTTTCTCTTCAAAAAAGAGCAGAGGTTATTGGAGAACTAAGCGCGCAAATGCCATGCTTGGCTGTAGCCGGTACGCATGGAAAAACAACTACAACATCTATACTAACTCATTTGTTAAGGGTTGCAGGAAAAAAAGTAACGGCATTCTTAGGTGGAATTTCAGAAAACATTGGTAGTAATTTTCTTTTGGAAGGACAAGAAATTATGGTGGTAGAAGCGGATGAGTTTGATAGGTCGTTTATGCATTTGCTTCCAACAGCCATTGCACTTACGTCAATGGATGCAGATCACCTAGATATTTATGGAACTTCAGATGAAATTCGGAAAACTTTTGCAGTTTTTGCAGCTAAAGTGGCTGCTGAAAAAAGATTTATTCGTCATGGATTACCAATTGAAGGGAACACATTTGGGCTAGAAGAGGGAAGCTATAGTGTGGTCAATTTAAGCACTCATGAAGGCTGCTATATTTTTGATTTTCAAACCCCTAAAATGACAATTAAAGAGTTAAGGTTTTCTTATCCTGGGCAGCATAATTTAATGAATGCAGCTGCAGCTTTGGCATTAGCTTTAGAAGTGGGGTGTGAGGCTTCGGCTCTAAGAAAAGGATTGAAAAGTTTTGTGGGTGTAGACCGCAGATTCAGTATTCGGTTAACATCGCCTAAAACTATAATTGATGATTATGCGCATCATCCTACTGAAATAAATGCAGTTTTGGATGCGTTGAATGAGTTCTACCCAAATAAACGAAAACTAGGAGTCTTTCAACCACACTTATTTTCACGAACAAATGACTTTTCAGAAGACTTTAAAGCCGCACTTGCACGCTTCGACGAGGTGCTGCTTTTAGACATATATCCGGCTCGTGAATTGCCTATGGAGGGAGTAACGAGTACTCTTTTAATGGATGAGCAGCATCCAAGTACAGCACTTATTTCGAAGGCAGAGCTGTCTAAAAGGATCACAAACTCAACTGCCGAAGTCATTGCTATTATGGGTGCTGGAGACATAGCTTTTGAAGTGCAACCTGTTATACAATTCCTTAAAAATCAGTCAAATGAATAAATTGATTTTAGCCACGGTATTGTTTGTTTGTTTGCTTGTCCTTAGTGTTATGATGTGGCAACGTAACTCCTTACGTGCCGTTTCAATAGACCATATTGAATGGGCCGAAAATCGTCCAAGACTACTTGCACAAGATTCCGTTAATAAATTGTTGAAAGTTGCTTTTAGTGACAGTTCATATGCGTTTAAAAGAGGTCTAAATTTGAGAAACATTGAACACACACTTAACCAAAATACTTGGGTAGAAGACGCCCAAGGTTACGTATTCATAGACGGAAGTGTGGGTGTTCATATAACATCCAAATTACCAATTGTGCGCATAGAAGGCGAGACCAGTTATTATCTTGATGCTAATGGAGAACCCTTTCCATTGTCAAAGTATCAATCTGTTGTTGTGCCCATTTTCTATGGCAATCCAACTGCTAAACAACGGGATTTACTAGTTGATGTGGTTCAAAAAACCGCTCAAGACCCCTTTATGTCAACGCATATAGTGGCCTATGAATGGCTGCCAGAAGGATTGGCTATGGAACCCCGCGAGTACGGTTACCAAATTGTACTAGGAACACAGCATCACACAAAACAAAAGTTTAACAACTACAAAGCGTTTCTTGCAAAAATGCAAGATAGTGCTGTATTAAAGACCTATAAAAAAGTAAACCTTTCGTTTCACAGACAAGTTGTCTGTTCTAAATAATATGATATGGAACAAGAAAAATTAGCCGTCGGATTAGATATTGGAACTACGAAAATAGTTGCCATGCTTGGCACTAAAAATGAGTATGATAAACTTGAAATTGTTGGAATTGGTAAGTCCAAGAGCCAAGGAGTTCACAGAGGGGTTGTTAATAATATTACGCAAACGATCCAATCCATTCAAGCAGCTGCACAAGAGGCTGAAGCGGTTTCGGGAAAGAAAATAGAGAGTGTTGTTGTAGGAATTGCGGGACAGCATATTAGAAGTTTGCAGCACAGCGATTATATAACGCGTACCAATCCAGATGCTGTAATTGATGAAGCAGATATTGAACGATTAAAAAATCAGGTTTTTAAATTGGTTATGCTTCCCGGAGAGGAAATAATTCATGTACTGCCACAAGAGTACAAGGTTGACGGGCAGGCAGAAATTAAAGAACCCATAGGAATGTATGGCGGTCGATTAGAAGCAAATTTTCATGTAGTTGTGGGTCAGGTTTCTTCCATTCGAAATATTATGCGTTGTGTAAAATCTGCTGGATTAGATTTTGGCGGCATTACATTAGAACCACTAGCTTCTGCAGATGCAGTGTTAAGCCAAGAAGAAAAAGAAGCAGGTGTTGCTCTTATTGATATTGGTGGTGGAACAACAGACCTTGCTATTTTCAAAGATGGAATCATACGGCATACTGCGGTTATTCCTTTTGGAGGTAATGTCATTACAGAAGATATTAAAGAAGGATGTTCTATAATAGAGAAACAAGCTGAGTTGTTAAAGATCAAATTTGGATCGGCATGGCCAGGCGAAAATAAAGACAATGAGATTGTTTCAATTCCTGGACTAAGAG
>JAYPBW010000097.1:0-3765 GCA_038124405.1 Flavobacteriaceae bacterium
CCTCAGAGGCAACTGAGTAATTCCACATGCGAGTTGAGGACTGCTTTTATATAGGCACAGTCGTCAGTAAATACAGTTTTAAGGGTGAAGTATTGTTAAAACTAGATACCGATGAACCTGAACTGTATTCTTCCATAGATACTTTATTTCTAGATCAGAATAATGCTCTTGTGCCTTACTTTGTAGTTAAAAGTAGTATACATAAGCCTGGCTTACTACGTCTAAAACTCGAAGATGTAATATCAGAAGAAGATGCCAATTTAATTCTTAGGGCAAAAGCCTATTTGCCATTGTCCGAGTTACCTGTTCTAACTGGTAATAAGTTTTATTATCATGAAGTAATTGGCTATTCAGTTGAAGACAATAGTCTTGGAAATATTGGTATCATTAGTAATGTGAATGAGCAAACGGCACAAGCCACATTAGAAGTAGATGTCAAAGGAAAAAAAGCACTTATCCCTATTGTTGATGATATTATCGTGAGTGTTAATAGAGAAGAAAAAAAGCTCTATGTAAACACCCCTCCTGGACTAATCGACTTATATATTGAGGATGTATAAGTATATATTGTTGTTTTGTATGGGCGTGCTTAGTGCTCAAAAGCAAGTACAACAACTCGACGAGGTAATTCTTCAAGCCCAACGACTACACAGTCTAATTCAGCCAATAAGTTTAACTATTGTATCAGACAGTCTTAATCTAGGCTTGCAGCAAGAGATAGGTGGACTTTTACAAGATGTTCCTAGCTTGTTTGTAAGTGGTCAACAAAACTTCACGCAAGACACTCGAATTGCTATTAGAGGATTTGGGGCAAGAGCAGCATTTGGCATAAGAGGTATAAAAGTATTGTTAGACGGCGTACCCGTAACAACCCCCGACGGTCAAACACAGTTAGATCACATTCCGCTATCTCACTTAGAATCAGCTCAAGTAATGCGAGGACTTTCAAGCGGACTTTATGGAAATGCATCTGGTGGGGTAATATTATTAAAAAGTACTCCTATTATAACTGAAAATAGTTTGGTTGTTACTCTAGCCGATTTTCGCTCGAAATCGGTTGTGGCAACTCATGCTAAAGCCACCCAAAAAAATAGATATCGAGCTATCGTTTCTCATCAAACACAACAAGGATATAGAGAATGGAGTGCATTTGAAAATACACTAATCTCACTATCAAGTGCTTTTGATCTTACAGGTAACCGTACTCTAAAATTAGATTACGCTCTATTCAATAGCCCATTTGCAAGAGATGCCGGCGGCATAACAATTGAGCAGGTTAATGAAAACCGAAAGCAAGCCCGAGAGGCAAATAAAATATTTAATGCTGGGGAGCGTGTTTTTCAGCACCAACTTAATGCCCGCATGCAAGTACAGTCATGGAATTTGTATGCTTTTTATACGCGTAGAGAATTAGATGCGCGTTTACCATTTTCTTATGGCGGACAAATCGACTTAGACCGTGACTATTTTGGAGTAGGTCTTTATAAATCTGGAGGAAGGAAAAACTTGCTTTGGCAATTGGGTGTTGAAAGTGCTACTCAACGTGACGCTCGGCAACGGTTTAAAAATAATGAGGGCATAAAAGGCGAAGAAACATTGTACCAAAATGAACGTTTTTCACATTTGGGTGGTTATGGTACACTTGAAATGAAATACAACCAATGGCATTTAAGAACAGGGCTACGTGCCGATAAACACCTTATCTCAGTTACCGATTTGTTCGGAACTAATTCTGGAAAGAGGAACTTAGTTGCTATTTCACCATCATTAGCACTACATCGAAAACTCAGTACAAGCCTAAACGCATACTTGCGTTGGGGCACAGGATTCGAAACCCCGTCCTTAAATGAGCTTTCGGCTAATCCAAGTGGAGAAACAGGATTCAATCCTGCGCTAAATCCGCAGAAATCAGCTGAAATTGAATTTGGAATTTCATTTCAAAGAAAGAATGTAAACGCTTCATTTACTGCATTTCGCACAAAAACAACTAACGAAATTGCTCCATATGAACTAGAACAGTTCCCAACGCAAACGTTTTATGCCAACATTGGCACAACCACACGCAAAGGAATTGAACTTCAAGGAAAATGGAAATTATCATCAACCGGAACTGTACATTTCTCATTGAGTCATGGAGAATACATTACAGAAAGCAAAAAAGAACTCCCCAACATTCCTCAAAATCAGTTTGCTACCACCTTTCAACAACAAATTGGAAACACGGTATTAGCACTTCATACAAGGTATGTTGGAAAGCGTTTTGCAGATTCAAAGAATACCATTATAGTGCCTCTTTTTTGGTCGAGCGATTTATATATTCAACGTAATTGGAACCCAATAAAACTCACCTTGGGGGTTCAGAATATTGCAAATGTATTGTACTTTGACACCATACGGATTAATGCATTTGGTGGACGCTACTATGAGCCTGCTGCTATACGACAAGCATTTATTCGCTGTGTTTTTTCGTTTTAATTTTAAGTATCTTAGTTAGTAAATTATTTTCGTAATGAAAAAGAGTATTACTCTATTCCTGTTGGTGTTTTTAGTGACACAATATTCGTGTGCTCAAGTTGAAAACAAACCACCTATTAAAACACCTAGTTCTGTTGATTACACCCTAGAACTTGTGGTCCCGAATGTTGAGGTTCCATGGAGCATGGTTTTTTTGCCAAATGGCAGTTTGTTATACACCGAAAAAGAAGGGAAACTCATTCGTTTTCAATATGGTAAAAAGAACGAAATATCGGGACTACCCAAAACTTATGTTCGTGGTCAAGGAGGATTAATGGGCTTGGCACTACATCCAAAATTTGAAGAAAATAACCGCATATACTTTGCTATGGCTACTGCCAATAAAGATGTATCGGGCGGAAATACAGGCATTTTTACTGCTACACTTTTAGGAAATTCGTTGCAAGAAGTAAAACTACTTTATAAGGCTGGTCCAGACACCAAAAAAGGAGTTCATTTCGGTTCAAGGTTAGTATTTGATAAGGATGGGTATCTATATTTTTCTATAGGTGATAGAGGAGAGCGAGATGTTAATCCACAAGATATTACACGTGACAATGGGAAAATTTATCGCTTACATGATGATGGAAGGATTCCAAATGACAATCCTTTTGTTGGGGTTGATGGCGCAAAAGAAGCCATCTATTCTTACGGGCATCGTAATCCGCAAGGAATGACGCTACACCCTACTACGGGTGAGTTGTGGGCGCATGAACATGGTCCTCGTGGCGGTGACGAAATAAATATTATAACGGCAGGAAAGAATTATGGCTGGCCTAAAATAACCTATGGAAGAAACTATAGTGGAACTTCAATTACTAAAAATCGTTCCTTGCCCGGCATGGAACAACCCTTTTACTACTGGGTGCCTTCAATTGCAGCTTCTGGTATGACGTTTGTAACAGGATCTAAATATCCTGAATGGGAAGGGGATTTACTAGTTGGGTCCTTGAAAAAAACATATCTAGAGCGATTAACTATTCGCAACAAAAAGGTAATTGCCCGAGAAAAAGTTGCCGACGGTATAGGCAGAGTACGTGATGTAGTATTGGGGCCTTACGGATACATTCATATTGCTGTAGAATATGAAGGTATATACAGGATTAAACTTTAGCTCTTGTACCAGCTCAAAAAAGCTAACACATTAAACTCTTTAAGTTAAGATTGAAAACTTCAGTTTTAAAAAAAGTTAGAGCTATTTAAGCTCTAACTTTTTGAATGATTTCTAGTACTTGTCGCCCCTTAATGTAT
>JAYPBW010000098.1:0-3618 GCA_038124405.1 Flavobacteriaceae bacterium
AATAATTACCGAGTAGCCTCCTTCTTTTGCCGCTTCCACAACATCTGCCGTACAGCCATCTACCGTTTCACAAGCTTTTATGGCAGCTGCCATATCACCAGTATGTCCTACCATATCGGGATTGGCAAAATTTAGACATACAAAATCGGTGGCTTGTGTTTTTAGTTTGGGTACAATCGCATCTCGAATATCAAAGGCACTCATTTCAGGCTGCAAGTCGTATGTGGCAACTTTGGGCGAAGGACACAAGATGCGTTCCTCTCCCTCAAAAGGGGTTTCTCGTCCTCCGTTAAAGAAAAAGGTAACGTGCGGATACTTTTCCGTTTCGGCAATTCGAATTTGCTTTTTTCCAGCGTTGGCAAGGACTTCGCCTAGCGTTTGTTCAATATTTTCCTTATCATAGACCACACGAACTTCCTTGAAAGATTCGTCGTAATTGGTGAGCGAAACATAGTGCAATGAAAGCGGTTGCATGTCTTGATCAGCAAAGGCTTGTTGGCTTAGCGCTTGCGTGAGTTGGCGTCCACGATCGGTGCGGAAATTAAAGAAAATCACCACATCACCTTCTTTAATTCTACTGGATGCAATGTCGTTATTTTCGGGAAGCACAATGGGTTCAATAAACTCATCAGTAGTACCTGCGTCATAGTTGGCTTGCATGACTTCCGCAAGAGCATGGGTTTGCACTCCTGTGCCGTGTACAAGTAAATCGTATGCTTTTTTTACACGCTCCCAACGTTGGTCTCTGTCCATAGCAAAGTAGCGTCCAATGACACTTGCCAAATGCGCATTGCTTGAGGCGCAGATGTCTTGCACTTGGCTTAAAAACCCTAATCCCGATTTGGGATCTACATCACGCCCATCGGTAAAGGCATGGACATAGCTTTTTGGAACTTCGGCATCGTGTGCAGCTTTGAGTAAACCCTCCAAATGATTGATGTGTGCATGTACACCACCATCTGAAACTAAGCCCAAAAAGTGTACGGCTTTGTTGTTTGTTTTTGCATAGGCAAAGGCTTCCTTGAGCACCACTTCGTCTTTTAGTGTGTTTTGCTCCACTGCCATATTGATTTTGGCTAAGTCTTGATACACCACACGCCCTGCGCCAAGGTTTACGTGTCCTACCTCACTATTGCCCATTTGCCCTTTGGGCAGTCCTACGTGCATGCCATCGGTGTGTAGCACGTTATGCACAGCGGTTTTGGAAAGGCTGTCCATAAACGGCGTGTTGGCTTGGTCAACAGCTGAAACTGCAGGGTCGGGGGAGATGCCCCAACCGTCTAAAATCATTAAAAGTACGCGTTTGCTCATAGGTGTATTTTGCGTTGCAAAGATAAACAAACCCCAACGGCTAACCCAATGCTATGGTGTGTTGTTTTTTTGTTAATAAAGACCTACTCCTTATTCCTAAAATAGGCTTCCATGTAGTTTGCGGTGCTTAAATACTCCTTTTGTAGCGCACGAAGAAAAGTAAGGTTACTCGTTCGTTGATTGTGGTCGGGGTCAAGAGCATCTTTTCCGTTTAAGTCGGTTAGCGTTATCATAATAAACCATTTTTCTGTTCGTGTGGTGTAAAAACTACTAAAAAAGCCATAGTTTTCGTTATCGTTACCTGCTATAACCATGTCCAAGATAAATGGTACAAAATTTAATTTGCTCGTGGTTCGTCTGCGTTCATAGATATTCATAATAAGCGGTTTTTTTTAATCCAAAGCGGAATCTTCCGATCAATCCCTGGAAGTTGGTACTTGGTATTAATAAACATAAAAAACTCATCTGACTCTTTGGGGTCTTCAAAAATAAATCCATAGTGCTTGGGTAAATCACGTTTAAAACGCTTGGCTAATTTTACCTTATCCGTTTTGATGTTAGGGGCAAAGCTCAAAGGAACACAACTTGTAAAAACAGCAACTATACACACATAAAGAAACATTCGTGTTATGTCGCATTTCTCTCAAAAGCTGTGCCAGCAGTAATCTATTCCACTGTTAATTCGGTGTTAATTCCTTTGATATAGGAGTAGTAATAGTCATCCCAAAAATCACGGGTAATGTACTTGCTTCCTTCCACACCAACCGATTTAAAAAAGGCATAGGCAGTGTTTGGGTCGTATGCTGCTAAAAAGGTTTTTGCCTCGGGCAAATAGGTGTAATGCCAAGGTTCATAGGCAAAGCCTGTTCGGGAACTATCGTTGGTGTACACCAAATAAAATCCAAAACGATGGGCATTGGCTTGCATCCATTGGTATAGGGGCGCAAAAGGTCCGTTACCATGAAATTTTTCGGGAACTAGCAGCCGTTTTTGATCGGTAATATTACCGTCTGTGATATCTATGTCCGTACCCCAATGGTGGCGTGAAGTACCCGGAATAGTAGAATACTCCAAAATACGTTTGATAGCACTTTGTGGAGTCATTCCTTCTAAAGTGTAGCGAGTGTATTTATCTTCAAAAATTTGTTGTTGACGCTCAAAAGAGCGGTAAGCCGACACCAATTGCACATCGATACCGTCTTGTTGCGCAGCGGTTTGCATAGCACAAAACGCATCTGCGGTAGCCGAAGTAAGTTGATGCCCATCAAATTCAACAAGGTGAGTACTGTCAATACCTAAGGTTTGCACAAGACTAGGTTGTGCGACTGCGAAGTGACCTAGAAGCACCATCTGCCAAATCAATTTCATAGGCATTTTGTCATTTTATAGTGTGTTCCGCCAAAGGGAAGTTCAAAGGTTTCGCCTTGTTTTTGGTATCCGCATGCCTCATAAAAAGGCACTGCAACCAACCGTGCATTCATCCACAACGTTGATATACCCATGTCACGAACACATTTTTCTGCTTCAGCAACTAATAGACGCCCAATACCCTTTCCTTGAAGTTCGGAAAGCACCGCCATTCCTCTTAGTTGTACATCTGTTTCGTTTGCTAATAATGTCAATACCCCAACAAGCTTTTCGTTTAGAAAACTTCCAATATGTACCGTTTTTTCATCATCATCACGGTCAAAAGCACAAGTTTCAATGGGCAATCCGCTGCGAAGTACAGGATGCCGAACGGCATAGGTCTCTTTCGCGCAGATAAGTTTTAATTGTATGTTTGTAGTTCGTTGCAAAAAAAAGCTATGGCAATTGATTTTCGATTTTTAAAAGTAGCGAATATACCTGAAATGCTACCGTTAATGCAAGATTTTACGCAGCATAAATATTCAGATGCTACACATCATAAAAGGTTTGTAGCCATGTTTTCGCACGAATACGATTGTGTAGGATTTTATGATGGTGAATCATTGGTTGGGCTTTGTGGTTTGTGGTACCAAACCCGTCATTATTCGGGAAAAAGTTGCGAGCTAGACCATTTTTACATCAAGCCCGATTTTCAGGGCAAAGGGCTGGGTACTCAATTTTTAGACTGGATAGGCGAAAAACTAAAAGCCGAAGGGTATGAGGCACTAGAGCTCAACGCTTATAAAGAAAATGTTGCCTCACACCGACTCTATGCGCGTGAAGGCTTTGAACACCTCGGGTTTCACTTCGTGAAGCGTTTGTAGGAAACCGTTATATTTGTGACACTGCGGGAGTAGCTCAGTTGGTAGAGCGTCAGCCTTCCAAGCTGAATGTCGCCGG
>JAYPBW010000099.1:0-3185 GCA_038124405.1 Flavobacteriaceae bacterium
CTCCATTCACTTTGCTTTACCAACCCAAGTTGCTCTAAATGCTCTTTTTGATAGGGGTGGTGGTACCACGTTATCATGGTATTCATATACTCAAATCCTTTTACAAGAACACCCGCTTTATCCATGTTGGAAAAGCCCATCGGCCCTTCTATGTAAGTCATTCCCTCAGCAATGGCAACGCCCTCTACTGCTTCAATAAGCTTTTTACTCACTTCGATATCATCAATGGTATCATACCAACCAAAACGCACCTTTGTTTTTTTGAGTTCTTCAATTTCAACCCAGTTAATCATAGCAGCGATACGCCCTACGGTTTTTCCATTTTTTACTGCTAAAAATAAACGCGCCATAGCATGATTGAAAACCCGATTTTTTTTTGGATCAAAAACATCTTTTTCCTCTTTGGTTATGGGCGGAACCCATTGAGGACAATCTCGATATAACTCGAATGGAAAACGGAAAAATTCACGGTAATGACGTCTATTTTTTACCTCAATTATTTCAATCATCGATTCTTTTTTAGCTTACGTTCTATACGTTTTTGTTTTTTGTCTAATTTACGAAGTCCTTTAGCAGTACGCCGTTCTGATTTTATTCCAGCCTTAGTTTCCTTGCGTACTTTTTTTCGTTCTTTTCGGGCTTCTTTCAATGTTTTTATGTCTTGCGGCTGTCCGTCCCAAATGTTGTGTTTGTCTAGTCGATAAGAAACACCAATACCAGCACTAAGAAGTTTGGGTGTGTTTTTTGTGCTATGTTGAACCGCAACATCTAATTGCAATTCTTTTGAGAATAGATAAGCTACTCCAGTTCCTATGGATATATCCTTGTGTAATGTGCTGTCATCTATTTGATATTCACCAAAAAACGACCATTTATTTTGTGTACTATATGTTAGGGTTCCTATCCATTTCAGTTGTTGAATAGCTGCCGTGATATAGCGCACCCCAACATTGTGAACCAATACAATACCAGGTTTTAGATGTTGTTGTAAAATTAAGATTGCTGAAGGTGAAACAACAGGTTCTTCAATGGGTCTGTAATTAAAATCGAACAATGGGTGAAAGTTTTCTTGGTATGGATACACATTTCCAGTTTTGAATTGAGCTCCCACATACAATGATACTGCTGGAAGTAAATCACGCCAACGAATTTTGTTGTTTGCATGATAGCTGTAAAGGTTAGGTTGGTATTTTTCAGTGTTTCTGAATGGGTCAAAAACTAAATATTTACCCCCAAAACTTAAATCACGAATGCCATTGCGTTTTAAGTTATTAGTGCCAAGGGCATTCATGTAGGAAAGTTTATCAAGTTGGTAATCAATTGTGCCAACCAATTCTAATTCTTCTTTAAAAACACCAATTCTGAGTTGTATTTGTGTTACAAATCCAGTAAAATTTGAATTGTAAAAGTTGTCAAAACTACCATGTCGAAACGAAATTCCTTGTTCCCACTGGTAGACATTTTTGCCCACGCTAAAGGCTCCCATTGATTGGCTGGGCCTGTTGCTGTTAATAACTTCAGTGTATTGTGCATTTGCAACTCCCAAAACAGTAGTGCTGAGCAATGCGCTAAAAAAATATAGTAAAGACTTGTGCATATTCAAAGATACATGAATTATAAATTCTGTTGGTTGCGTATAGAGTTGTATTTTTGAAATATGATGCAAATACCCAATCCCCGTTTTTTATTGCCTCACATACTTGTTACACTGCTTTTTGTTGTCATTTCACTCGCTTATTTCTATCCTGTATTGTCTGGAAAGGCAATAGTTCAATCTGATATTGTTCAGTATAAGGGTATGCAGCGTCAAATTGTAGAGCACCGCGATGAGTTTGGTGAAGAACCCTATTGGATAGATAATGCTTTTGTTGGAATGCCAACATATCAAATAACTCCACGTTATCCTTTCGATGTGTTGCGATACATAGATCAAGCATTACGGTTTTTACCACGCCCTGCCGATATGCTTTTTTTATATCTTTTCTTTTTTTACCTCTTTGCCCAAAGTAGACGATTTTCAATTCCCATATCAATTTTAGGATCATTGGCATACGGTTTTTCATCGTACTATATTATTATTCTCATGGTAGGGCATAACACTAAGGCAATGGCTTTGGCTTATGCACCTCTATTATTTTTAGGATTATTTCAACTATTAATTGACAAGAAAAAATGGGGTCTGGTGTGGCTCATTCTTGGCTTAGGGATTCAGTTGCATGCAAACCATCTTCAAATGACCTATTATACCCTAATAATGGCTGGAATATGTGTTTTGTTTTGGGGTGTTAAATCATTGCAAAAGGAACGTTTTAGGAGCGTTTTAAAAACTGTTGGAAAGTTAGTTTTAGCTGGATGTATCGCCCTTTTGTTAAATGCGCAAGGTGTTTTGGCAACCCTTGAGTACACAGCTTTTAGTACAAGAAGTTCTAGTGAATTGACTATTGGTCCAGACGGTGTATTGAAAGAATCATCGGCGAGACTTTCCTTTGATTACATTACTGAGTATAGTTACGGATTTTTAGAAACCTTAACTTTTTTTGCTCCCAATGTTGTTGGCGGTAGTTCAAGCGCAAGTTTTCCATTGGATAGCGAATTTGTAGCGTTTTTACGCACCCTTGATGCCGAAAGTGCCAATACAATTTTTAGATATGCAAGACCCTATTGGGGCGATCAACCCATTGTTGCAGCCCCTGTTTATTTAGGAGTAATTGTTTTGTTTTTTGCCATTGTGGGCATCTTTACAGTTAATCGTAATACACGAATTATCCTTCTTAGTATTATTGTTGTTTCCTTGCTTTTTTCATGGGGGAAGCACCTTCCTGAACTTGCTCAATTTTTTATCGATTATCTTCCTCTTTACAACAAATTTCGAGCAGTAAGCTCGGCTCAAATCATGATAATGCTTTGTGTTCCATATGCGGCAATGCTTGGAATGCAATATGTTACAAAAGACATACATATTTCACGGAAGAAATTGCGCACGCTTTTCTATGTATTTTCTTCATTTTTGATGCTTTTGTTAATTCTTTTGGCTGGAGTAAAAGGGCTGTTTCCTTTTACATCATCTTACGAACCTTTTGCCCAATACCAAGAAGTTATGATTCCATTAAAAAAAGCACGTGCGGCACTTTTACAAAGTGACGTTGTACGAATGAGTTTGATTCTAGCAATCCTATTAGTATTTA
>JAYPBW010000099.1:3195-3508 GCA_038124405.1 Flavobacteriaceae bacterium
TATTTACCTTACTGTATTGGAAAAGAAAAATTACGGCTGCTATTTTTATTGCTTTGGTTTCTGTACTAGCTCTAGCCGATTTATGGAATTTAAACCGAGAATATTTTAGTGAAGATCAATACGTGTCAAAGTTTAAACACAAACAAGCCTTTGTAGCAACTCCACAGGATAAATTCATCCTTAAGGACACTACAAGGTATCGAGTTTTTGAACCGCGTTTAGGAACTTCAAACGCACGAACTGCATATTTCCATAGAACTATTGGTGGCTATCACGGCGCCAAACCTGCAGCTATTCAAGAAGTATATGATTT
>JAYPBW010000100.1:0-615 GCA_038124405.1 Flavobacteriaceae bacterium
CTCACGAAGCTCACACGTCTCTTCAATAGTAAGGTGGCGCAATGACTTGAACGTCTGTTTTTTATCCCAAGGACATCCAACTCGCAACTCTTCCATAATGGTTAGTAATCGGTCGAGGGCTTTTAATTGCCGTGTGCGAGCGCGATTCATTAACGAATATTGTTTTTAGTGGGAAAACGCATTGGGTAACCCGAGTTTATTTTACCCCTAGAAATTTGGGTAAGTTTTGTTTTAAGCAACTTCTTTTTTAATGGACCCAGTTTATCTGTAAATAAAATCCCCTCAATATGGTCATACTCATGCTGCACAATTCGTGAGGCAATTCCGCTGATTTCTTCTTTTATATGTTGAAAATTCTCATTGTAATATTCAATTTCAATAGTTGACTGACGAGTAACATCTTCGCGGATATCAGGGATACTCAAACACCCTTCGTTAAATATTTCTTGCGGACCACTGTACGAAATTATTTCAGGGTTAATAAATACTTTTTTAAAGGTTTTTAGTTCATGTTTTTCAAAATTATCTAAATCCGTGTCATTAGAAAATGGGCTGCCGTCTACAACAAAAAGACGAATAGATTCTCCGATTTGAGGTGCGGCTAGACCCACGCCC
>JAYPBW010000100.1:625-3426 GCA_038124405.1 Flavobacteriaceae bacterium
CTGAGCAGCATACATAGTTTCCCACATATCGCTAATAAGTGTTTTTAATCCTGGGTGCTTTCTTTGTATGGACGATGCTTTCTTTTTTAAAACGGGGTCGCCATAGGCTACAATTGGAAGAATCATAAACGTTGTTGTTGGTCTAAATACCCCTGCAAGATAAGTGTTGCGCTCAACTTGTCAATAAGCTCTTTTTTTTGACGTACTTTCTTGGGAGCTCGACTAGCAATTAATGATTGTTGCGCCATTTTTGATGTGTAGCGTTCGTCAAAACGAGTAACTTCAAGCAAAGGAAATTCGTGTTTTAATTTTGTTAAAAAAGATTGAATTTGAGACTCTATGGCAGAGGGTGTATTATCACGTTGTTTGGGTTCGCCCACCACCAAAGTGCTTACCTCATCCGATTCCATATACTCCTTAATAAATAAGATAAGTTCATTTGATGAAACTGTATCCAACCCAAAAGCACATATTTGTAGAGGATCAGTGACGGCAATGCCGCAGCGTTTTATTCCATAATCTATTGCCATAATACGTGCCATTGTGCAAAGGTAGGCAATGAAATATTGGAAATCCTAAAGGGATTTTACTTCAAGGCCTTATCTTTGGAAAAAATTTTAAGATGAGTAGAGAAATTATAGAAGCTGCTTGGGACAACCGAGACCTTTTACAACAAGAAGAAACACAACAAGCCATTCGTTCCGTAATTGATCAATTAGACCAAGGAACACTAAGAGTAGCCACCCCTACCGCAAATGGTTGGGAGGTAAACGAATGGGTAAAAAAAGCCGTAGTGTTGTATTTCCCTATTCAAAAAATGGAAACTATTGAGGCCGGACCCTTAGAATTTCATGATAAAATTCCACTTAAAACAGGTTACAAAGAAAAAGGAATCCGAGTTGTGCCCCACGCTGTTGCAAGAAAAGGAGCCTATATTTCTGCAGGTACAATCTTAATGCCATCTTATGTTAATATTGGTGCATATGTAGATGAAGGAACTATGGTTGACACATGGGCAACTGTAGGAAGCTGTGCGCAAATAGGCAAAAATGTGCATTTGAGCGGTGGTGTTGGCATCGGAGGAGTGTTAGAACCCCTTCAAGCTGCTCCTGTAATTATCGAAGATAATGCGTTTATTGGCTCGCGTTGTATTGTGGTTGAAGGCGTTCGTGTTGAAGAAGAAGCGGTCTTAGGGGCCAATGTTGTGTTAACGGGTTCAACTAAAATTATTGACGTTACAGGCGATACTCCCGTAGAACTTAAAGGACGCGTGCCGGCACGTTCGGTGGTTATTCCAGGAAGTTATACCAAAACCTTTGCAGCTGGAGATTTTCAAGTGCCTTGTGCCTTGATTATTGGAAAACGCAAAGAAAGCACCAACAAAAAAACCTCGCTTAATGATGCGCTTAGAGATCATAACGTTGCGGTGTAATGTCTATTCAATACATTTTAGTGGATGCATGGAATACTTTGGTGACTGAAGAAGGTGTTGACAAACAAATGCTTTCGCTTTTAGACCAATACGAAACTGCTAAAGTGATTGTAACAAATGCCAACAATGAAGAAAAGATTAAGCTCGGCATTGTTGACATGCCCTATCCTGTTTTTAGTCTAGCTCATCGACCTAATAAAACAGATCCAATGTATTTTAAAAAATTGTTGTCGCATTTTTCTGTAAGTCCCCAACAGGTCATTTATTTTGAACATCATCCCAAAGCATGTGAAGCTGCAATTTCGTTGGGAATTAAAACACATTTGCAATCCACGGAAACTCATCTAAAACAGTTGAAAGCTTTCTTAGACAAACACCTTTTAAATGGCGTGTAACATTAGATTAGAAGGAAGGAATCTGGCTATTGCAGAACGTATGCTCTTCAATATCGTACATATTTTAAATCGCTGTGAAATCACTTATTGGTTAGAAGGAGGAACTTTACTTGGAATTCGTCGAGAAGACAGATTGCTACCTTGAGATGACGACATAGATATATCCATGATGGCTGATCAGGAAGCTAAACTTCCTCTGATTTACAAAGAACTAAAAAAGGCTGGATATCGTGTTAAAAATCGCTACTATGAAAAAGACGATACTCCCTTTAAAAAAGGAACTTTGCGAATGATTAAAATTAGGGAGCGGATTTTTTTTGGTTTATTCAAAGGGCCAGTTAGCCTAGATATTTTCATAAAATATTCCATGAATTCAGATTGTTACTGGGAAATAGCAAATAAGAAAAAGTCTGTTCCAAAAAAGTTTTACAAATCGTTCAAAAATATAATATTCAAAAAACAAGAATTCTCTATTCCAAAAATGACAGATGCCTATTTAACCTATCGTTATGGAGATTGGAAAACACCCGTTAAAGATTGGGATACTGTCAACGATGACAATGCATTAACCTAATCTTTTTTTAGGATTTGTAATGTATCTTTTAAAATGGTACTACTTACGCTTTTTGTGTAAGGCAAATATTCAACATGGCAACTTGTTTCTGGAAATCTACCCCTCCAATCATCTCCTACAGAAATAGCGTCAATATTGTATTCATCAACAATTCGCTGTTTGTTTTTGTCTACTTGCGGAATTACTTGATCAACGTAACGTATAGATTGAATCAACTTAAAACGCTCTTTAAAAGGAATAACCGGATGAGTTCCCTTTTCTTTTAGTATGAGTTCGTCTGTTAGAACGCCTACAATTAGAAAATCGCACATCTGTTTAGATTTATTTAATATATTAAGATGACCATAATGGAAAATATCAAAACAACTTTTGACTTAAAAAATGCAATTGATCAAGTCAC
>JAYPBW010000101.1:0-1344 GCA_038124405.1 Flavobacteriaceae bacterium
CCTTAATTCTCAATCGAAACATATTCAGTGTGTGGTTAGTAACTGTCTTGAAAGTTCACTTGAATTTGGTCAAACACAACACCCAAAACTTCACGATTACGCAGACCATGTGGATACTATGGCATTTTTGTTAAAAAAGTAGTACAAATAACTGTGTGTAACAGCATCGGTTTTTGTTACTTTGCGGTTCATTAATTTTTTCAGCTATGAAAATGCACAACTTTAGCGCCGGACCTTGTATTCTTCCCCAAGAAGTCATGCAAAAATCAGCTCAGGCAGTGGTTGAACTTAACGGATCTGGTTTATCGCTAATTGAAATTTCGCACCGCAGTCCTGCTTTTGTTGAGATTATGGATAACGCTACAGCCCTAGCTTTAGAACTATTGGGGTTAGAAAACAAAGGGTACAAAGCCATGTTTTTACAAGGTGGTGCAAGCACACAGTTTTTAGCAACTGCCTATAACTTATTGGAAAATTCTGCAGGATATTGCAATACAGGCACATGGTCTTCTAAAGCTATGAAAGAAGCGAGTCTGCTTGGCAATGTTATCGAAGTGTCGTCATCAAAATATTCAAATTTCAACTACATCCCAAAAGGGTTTGATATTCCCTCTGGATTAGATTTTTTACATATCACCACAAACAATACCATTTTCGGTACACAATACAAAGAACTTCCTGAAACGGATACCATATTGGTAGCAGATTCGTCATCAGACATATTCTCTCGACAGCTAGACTTTAACAAATTTGGTCTTTTGTACGCTGGAGCTCAAAAAAATATGGGTCCAGCCGGTACTACATTGGTGGTTGTACGTGAGGATATTCTTGGCAAAGTTTCTAGAAAAATTCCTTCAATGCTAGATTACCAAATCCACGCAGACAAAGAAAGTATGTTTAACACGCCTCCAGTTTTTGCTGTGTATACTTCAATGCTTAATCTAGAATGGCTGAAAAATAAAGGTGGAATTGCTGCTATTGAAAAGGAAAATGAGGCTAAAGCAACGCTAATGTACTCAGAGATTGACAGGAATCCTTTATTTGATGGCTTTGCTGCTAAAGAAGATCGCAGCTCTATGAACGCCACCTTTACGCTCAACAAACCAGAGTTAAAAGATACATTTGAAAAAATGGCAAAAGAAGCTGGTATAAATGGTATTAATGGTCACCGCTCTGTTGGTGGTTACCGCGCATCCATGTACAATGCATTACCCATAGAATCGGTTCAAGTATTGGTAAATGTCATGAAAACTTTAGAACAAAAAACATAAAAATGAATATTCACGCAAACGACGGTATTTCTCAATCTGGGATAGACGCATTAACAAAAGCTGGTTTTACGGT
>JAYPBW010000101.1:1354-3058 GCA_038124405.1 Flavobacteriaceae bacterium
ACCACTGCCAATGTAGCTCAAGAACAACTTGTCAACTTTATTAACGATAACAACATTACTGGATTACTAGTAAGAAGTGCTACAACAGCTCGCGCAGCATTGATAGACGCTTGTCCTGGACTGAAACTTATTGGACGTGGTGGAGTTGGAATGGACAATATCGACGTAGATTATGCACGCAATAAAGGGCTTCACGTAATTAACACCCCTGCCGCTTCATCTTCATCAGTTGCTGAATTGGTGTTTGCCCATTTATTTGGCGCTGTACGATTTTTGTATGATGCCAATCGCAATATGCCGCTAGACGGAGAAACCAAGTTCAAAGGACTCAAAAAGGCCTATGCTGGTGGTATTGAGCTGCGAGGGAAAACCTTAGGTATTATTGGTTTTGGCCGTATAGGACAAGCAACGGCAAAAATTGGATTGGGATTAGGCATGGACGTAGCTGCTTACGATCCATTTATGGATAACGCTACAGTAACCGTAGATTTCTTTAACGGACAATCGGTAGATGTTGCTATAAAAACTCGTTCCTTTGATGAGGTGTTGGCACAATCTGATTTTATAACACTACACGTCCCCGCTCAAGAGAAACCTACCATTGGCGCTGCGGAGATAGCTAAAATGAAAAAAGGAGCAGGACTAATTAATGCTGCACGTGGTGGCGTAGTTAACGAAGAGGCGTTATTAGATGCACTTAATAACGAACACCTGGCTTTTGCGGCGTTAGATACCTTTGTTAACGAGCCAACTCCTTCAATAAAGGTATTGATGCATCCTAAAGTATCACTGACCCCGCATATTGGAGCTGCTACTAAAGAAGCGCAAGACCGGATTGGAACCGAGCTCGCACAGCAAATAAGCGATTTATTAGGGTAAATGCAGCAGCTTAAAAAACGTTGGGGCATACATTCCAATTTTCAATTGGTTATTATTTTGGTGGTTTTTGCCATAACAGGGTCTTCTGCCGGCAAATTAGCCACACCTTTGACAAACTACATCGGGATTACATCAGAAAATTTTTCTGCGTGGGTTTACTGGCCTGCAAGAATTCTATTGATATTCCCAATTTACCAAGTACTCCTTATATTTTTTGGATTTTTATTTGGTCAGTTCCAGTTTTTTTGGAACTTTGAAAAGAAGATGCTCAGCCGAATGGGGTTAGGCTTTTTGTTTGCGTCAAAAAATGAAAGCTAAATTTCTCTTTTTTAGATTGCTGTTTGTAGGGTTAATTTTTTACCCTACTGCGGCGCAGCATTTTCATATTTTTGAGCATCACGACCACCCTGTATGCGAAGAAAGTAGCCTTCACTTTCATGAAGGCAATACGTCTTGTGATTTGTTAGATTATGTATCCAATGCGCATGCCGTTTTAACTGCGTATTTTGCCAAAACAACTCCAGTATGGCATGAGCTACAAGAAAGTCAACATCACTTTACCCTTTTCAACAAGGTCCTGCTTGTTAAGAAATTAAGAGGGCCGCCTGCGGTATAATTTTTTATTGTCACCCCTTATCTTTTGTTAATCCTATAGGATTAATCACCCTTTTCTATTATTTAAAAAATTATATCATGTTTAAAAACATCCACATAAAACCCCTATTAATAGCCTCTGTCGTTTTTTTAACCTCTTGTGAAAAAGACGACCCAGAGCACATACATGACGGTGAAGTAATCACTACACTAGAAGTTACTGTCACTAAC
>JAYPBW010000102.1:0-447 GCA_038124405.1 Flavobacteriaceae bacterium
GGTAGTAACTGGGGTGTGTTACGTTACGCTGGCCTAGCTTGAACGCGCTTTTGTGAAGGAGATACGCCAATCTCTCTTTTAAAAGCCTTTGAAAAAGAAGCTTCCGTTTCGTAACCATATTGATTTGCAAGGGTAATTAACGGCTTGTTGCTTTGGATTATTTCTGTGCAGGCACAACGCAGGCGCCATTGCGTTAGGTATTTAATTGGAGTTACGCCTGCACAGGCTTTGAACTTTGCTGCGTAGTTAGATTTAGACATATTCGCAATACTCGCCAGCATTTCTACGTTCCAATGTTGTTCAGGCGCGTTATGCAGCGCTTGAAGGCTATTTGCTATGGCCGGATGCAGTAGAGCCCCTAAGGTTGATGAGTACTTGCTCATTAAATGCTTCACAATCAAAAGGAATACAACCTCAGCGATTTTGTTTAGCAGAACCGACGAAGTG
>JAYPBW010000102.1:467-950 GCA_038124405.1 Flavobacteriaceae bacterium
TTCTTTTGTTATTACTCTCATTAAAGGGTGCTGATACTCGAAGTAACCGCAAAGTAGCACCGGGCCTTCAGCTCCTAGTTTCTCGCTAACAGGAATAGAGCTTGCGCTAACATTTTTGTAAGTGTGAGTTTTTGTAGGGCTTAAAAGGTGTGGGCTATCAACAGGCAGTAAAACCATGTCGCCTTTTTCTAACAGAACTGGGCCGTCGTCGTTACGGTGTAAGTAGCATTGACCGTGAGTTACGGCGTGAAAATTAATAAAGCCGGTGCCAGAAGTGTCAATTTGCCAGTTACCGCAATATTGTCCGTTGTGAAATACATTGGTGGTTATTTGAAGTTGGTCAAAAAGGCTTTCTAAATTTTTCATGGTGTTTTGGACAAGTATTTAAGCGTTTGGAGCATGTTTGTATAAGACCGAAGTACGTACCATATTCTTCGAACTTATACAGAGATAGTGTGAAAACACTCGAAACACCAATGTGGA
>JAYPBW010000102.1:960-2566 GCA_038124405.1 Flavobacteriaceae bacterium
ATGAGAGCATTCTTAAAAGGTAGTTTATTTGCAATTTCACTAATTGCTAGTGGCGCGGTATTCGCTGGCGTTGATACTGAAACCGACGAAAACGGAATTATTTTAGCCGGGCACGACGCTGTAGCTTATTTTACTGAAGGTAAGCCAGTGCTGGGTAAAGCGACTATAACGGCTGTCCACAACGACGCTATTTACCGATTTTCATCGCAGAAAAATAGAGACATGTTTGTAAGCAACCCAGACAAATACGCACCAGCGTACGGCGGCTTTTGTGCCTACGGCGCAACGTTTGGTAAGAAATTTGAAATAAACGGCAAAGCGTTTGAAATTGTTGATGGCGTACTTTATGTGAATAAAGACGAAAGTGTATACAAAGCATGGGCCAAGAACATTCCTACTCATATAGATGAGGCGAATGAAGAATGGCCAGAAATCAAAGATGTAAGTGCAGACGACTTGTAATAAGCTTCGTTTTAGATGTGTTTTGATTACCAAATAATCGTTTAGGCGGTTATTTGGTTTTTTTACATTGCAAAGTCGTTGAAATTGAGTAGACTTGTCGGCTCTTTCGGTCGGTGTGTAGCGCAGCCTGGTAGCGCACTGTCATGGGGTGTCAGGGGTCGGAGGTTCAAATCCTCTCACACCGACCAATCTATATCTATAGTAATCAGAAAGTTACAAATAATAACCCCAATATATGTAGCAAATGAAATTGGGCTCTACCCCATAAACGGGGGATCAGCATTCACCTTACACGATTGATAACACCATCCCATCCACAATGGGTCATCACTCTTATTCGATAATTATCAAAGTTTCTAAAACCATACGCTCTTCTCGATATCATTTCCATTTTGTTGTGGAAGCCTTCAGTGATCCCGTTGTTTCGTGTAAAGCGCCACATGGCCACTATTGGTTGTAACCAGGATGTCAGTGTCTTCGCTAAGGCTTTAAGTGGGCTTTGATGCAGCTGTGCGAGTAACTCTAAGAATTGAGGTAATTTCTTCTCCATCCGATTTTGGTTCATCGTTTTCATCAGCACGAAACGGATAAGCCTTTGTTTCGTTATATACAATGCGCGTAGGACGGGGTAGTTCGCCAAGTAACGGTCTAAGTTAGCGCGGTTATCTTTGTTTAATCGCCATTGGTGCCGTCGCATTAAACTGAGTAAACCTCGGTTTTTTCGCCCCTCTGGGTGCTGTATTTGCCATGCTTTCAAAAAATGATGGTTTATCAATCGCACGACATGAAAGCGGTCAGCGACGATTGTCGCGTTAGGAAAATACTTGTTAGCAATGCTGCGATACGTTTCGGACAAATCCATAGCGATGAGTCGCACGTTTTCTTTACCAGGTAAATGACGTAGATAGCTGCGCAAGCTCAGCTCAGAACGCCCCAGCTTCACATCAAAAACGCTGCGGTTACGTAAATCCACTAACGTAGTGGCGTAGCCCTTTTTGCGCGTGAAAAAGTGTTCGTCTATGCCTAACATCTCGGGACAGGGGCGACTGATAATCTCTTTATATTTTTGGCTGATGTGAGATTGGTACCAACGCTCTACCGTAGTCGGACTAATGCGATGTGTGCGTGAGATACCACGCTGCGT
>JAYPBW010000103.1:0-2246 GCA_038124405.1 Flavobacteriaceae bacterium
GCCGTGAAAACTGCTCGTAACGTTGTTGAAGATGAAGAGGAAGAGGAAGAAGAAGGTGAAGAAGGCGCTGAGGCAGCTGCGGAAGCACCTGCTGCAGAAGCACCTGCTGCAGAATAAACATGAAAAAGTTCCTTATCATAGGATTGGGAAATATTGGAGCAGAGTATGCCAATACTCGGCACAATATAGGATTTAACGTATTGGAAGCGCTTGCAAGTGCTTCCAATACTTGTTTTGAGCCCAACCGTTATGCGAATACGGCACAAATCAAAATCAAAGGCCGCTCGGTAACCTTAGTGAAGCCAAGCACCTATATGAACCTCAGCGGCAAGGCTGTAAACTACTACATGCAACAAGAAAAAATAGCCGCAGAAAACACCTTAATCATCACAGATGACCTTGCGCTCCCCTACGGAACCCTTCGCATGCGAACGAAAGGAAGTGATGGGGGCCACAACGGCTTAAAACACATTATTCAAACACTCAACAGTACTCAATTTCCTCGCATTCGCTTTGGTGTAGGTAGCGAGTTTTCAAAGGGGAAACAAGTAGATTATGTGCTGGGGCAGTGGTCAGAAGAAGAGCAACTAAAATTAAGCGAACGCATTGAAACGGTTGTAAAAATGATTCATAGTTTTGTTTCCGTAGGAGCCCAGAAAACCATGACGGAATTCAATGGCAAATAAATCTTTCACTAGCCAATAGCAGTTGCATTTTTTCTCATTAGTTACAAATTGGTGTCTGCCTTATCATTTTATTTTCTTTATCTTAGTTAAAGTTAAACACGCAAAAAAATGAAAACCCTCCACACTCTTTTTGCTGTATTGCTTGGCTTTACAGTATCAGCTCAAACCGAAAATTGTTGCATCAACCCAGCTTGGATAGACCCCTTAGCAGCTTGTATCGCAGTTTACGACCCTGTAGAGGGATGTGACGGTGTGGAGTACAGCAATTCTTGTGTCGCTCAAGCTGCAGGTGTTACTTCCTGGGAAAACAGTGCGGGTGAAGTTTACGAAAGTGAATGGGATTGTACATCCAATCCTCCCGCATGTTGCATCAACCCAGCTTGGATAGATCCCTTAGCTGCTTGTATCGAAATTTATGATCCTGTAGTGGGGTGTAACGGTGCGGAGTACAGCAATTCTTGTTTCGCTCAAGCTGCAGGCGTTACTTCTTGGGAAAACAGTGCGGGTGAAGTCACCGAACGTGACTGGGATTGCGCATCTAACCCGGTGTTATGTGAAACACCTACGGGAATTATCATTTATGAAGTGGGAGATTGGACCAACCCCGACAATCCCTGTGAAGCAGGCTACTGTGGTCCCGATGGCTACTTTTCTCAAATCGTTTTCGATTGCCCCTACGAAATGGGCATTCCTTGTGATGGAGACCTGATACAAGTGCCCGGACAATGCTGCTCAGAATGTGTGGAAGAACTACCCATTTGTACGTCTAGCAGTGGAATAGAAATCTACGAGGAAGGACCCTGGATTAACCCAGCCAACCCATGCGATGCAGGGCATTGTAATGCAGACGGAACATTTTCTATGATGATTATTGATTGTGCACAAGCAATGGGTGTAGAATGCAATGGTGAGTGGGTTGAAGTAGAAGGTCAATGCTGCTCGGAATGTGTAGAGGTTAGTGCAAGTAGTACCTGTGGTGGCGTTTCCATTACACTGAACCAAGGCTGGAACATGATTGGCTTTGGATGTGAAGGCGATAAAAATGCTACTAGTGCTTTTAATGCCATCAAAGGTCAATTGATTATTGCTAAAAATGGAAATGGAGATGCTTACCTTGCCGATTGGGACTACAATGGTATTGGCGATTTAAAAAGAGGCTATGGCTATTTAATAAAGGTGACTGAAGAGATTTCCAATTACAATATTTGCGATTAGTTATAGTGAAAGTCTCTGTAATTCATAAATCAAAAAACGTTCAGGAATGAGTTTAAACGTTATAGGGTTTAAAAGCCTAGGCATTATTCAAGACGACCCTTTCAAAGAAAACGAAACCTGGTCTCGTGTATTCCAACACAACTTTAAGCTCAGTAATGGGAATTACATTTCCCTTTGCATTACTGAAAAAAGCCTGGGTGGAGATTTAAAAGAAGAACTCGTTTCTCTGAATTACCTCCCCGTTGACGATCTTGACCATGTCTGCGATCATACTACGGAAGAAAAAGTGAGCGACACCGAAAAAGAAATCGTACTGGGTTGCTTTGAATACATTGAAGAATTTTT
>JAYPBW010000104.1:0-2191 GCA_038124405.1 Flavobacteriaceae bacterium
ACGCTGAGGCGTGTTTTTGCCCATATAAAAAGACAACAATTCTTCAATGGTCATGTTTTTATCTAGCATAACTGGGTCTAAGCGAATATCATCTCCAATAAAGTGCTTAAACTCATCGGGTGAAATTTCTCCCAATCCTTTAAATCGGGTGATTTCTGCTTGCTTGCCCAATTCCTCAAGGGCATTGATGCGTTCTTGCTCCGAGTAGCAGTATATCGTTTTCTTTTTGTTGCGAACCCGGAACAATGGGGTTTGCAAAATGTAAAGGTGCCCGTCTTTTATAAGCTCTGGAAAAAACTGCAAGAAAAAGGTGATTAACAATAACCGAATGTGCATGCCGTCTACATCGGCATCGGTGGCAATTACAATATTGTTGTAGCGCAAGTCTTCCATGGAGTCCTCAATGTTGAGTGCTGCTTGCAACAGATTAAACTCCTCGTTTTCGTACACAATCTTTTTGGACATCCCATAGGAATTTAAGGGCTTACCACGAAGGCTAAAAACCGCTTGGGTATTCACGTCTCTAGACTTTGTAATGGAACCACTAGCCGAATCTCCTTCCGTAATAAAAAGGGTAGATTCCAAACGGCGGTCTTTTTTGATGTCTCCCAAATGCACTCTGCAATCCCGTAATTTTTTGTTGTGCAAACTGGCTTTTTTAGCACGTTCTCGAGCCAATTTCCGAATGCCCGAAAGTTCTTTACGTTCTTTTTCAGCTTGTAATATTTTACGCTGTAAGGCTTCGGCGGTTGTTGTGTTTTTGTGTAAATAATTATCTAGGTGTTTACCAATAAACTCGTTGATGTAGGTGCGCACAGTGGGCAAATCGCCGCCCATATCAGTAGAACCCAGTTTGGTTTTGGTTTGGGACTCAAACACCGGTTCCATTACCTTAATACTTATTGCAGAAATGATTGACTTACGAATATCGGAAGGGTCGTATTGTTTACCGTAAAACTCCCGAATTGTTTTTACAAGAGCTTCACGAAAAGCCGTTTGATGCGTTCCTCCTTGTGTGGTGTGCTGCCCATTTACAAACGAATGGTATTCTTCGTTGTATTGCGTTTTAGAGTGCGTTATGGCTACTTCAATGTCATTTCCTTTTAAGTGAATTACGGGGTACAGAAAGTCTTCGATATTGTTGTTGTCTTCGAGCAGATCTTTCAATCCATTCTTAGAAACAAATTTTTCACCGTTAAAAACAATGGTCAGTCCTGGATTGAGATAGACATAGTTTTTTAGCATTTTCGCTACGTACTCGTGGCGGTAGCGGTATTTTTTAAAAATCGCTTCATCGGGAATAAACGAAACGCCCGTTCCATTGCGTTTTGAAGACGAAATAAGTTCTGAGTCTTCTTCTAAAGTTCCTTGGTTGAATACGGCACGCTTCATTTGTCCTTCACGAACCGAATAGACCATAAACTCGGTAGAAAGCGCATTTACAGCCTTAGTACCCACTCCATTGAGTCCAACCGATTTCTTAAACGCACGGGTATCGTACTTACCTCCCGTATTCATTTTGGAAACCACATCCACTACCTTACCTAGCGGAATACCACGACCATAATCACGCACCGAAACCTTGCCTTCATTGATGTTGATTTCAATGGTTTTGCCTGCGCCCATCACAAACTCGTCTATGCTGTTATCGAGTACTTCTTTTAGGAGAATGTAAATTCCATCATCGGGAGAAGAGCCATCGCCAAGTTTTCCGATATACATCCCCGGACGCATACGGATGTGCTCTTTCCAATCGAGAGACCGAATATTTTCTTCGCTGTATTGGGTGGTTTGTGGCATGAGGGCTAATTTAAAACATCACAAGTGAAAAAATAAGTACTGTGTGCTAAAGAAATTAACAATTACGAAGGAGAATTGTTAAAAGGCTGATGGTAAGAATACTAGGAACAACCCTGGCATTATAATCTTTTTGTAGAATTAGCATGAAACAAACCCCAAATTGTTTGAACGAAACATAAAAAAACTACGGCTTTCATTTTTTACTTTTTTGGGGTTTAGGACGATAAATATTCATGCAAATGTGTTTTGTGTTTAGGTTGCATTATACACTATATAAAACACTGAAAATAAGTATTTTACATGTATGTTAATCATAAATATATAACAGAAATAAACGCAATTTGGAAAGGTTCTCAGTGTCTTTTGAATATACGAGTAAACTCGATATTCA
>JAYPBW010000105.1:0-2146 GCA_038124405.1 Flavobacteriaceae bacterium
ATGATTCCTATAATTTGGTTTAAACAAATATGCTCCGTCAGTTATAAGAACAGTTTTGTTGTCAATTTCAGTTGGTTTTAAATTCAGATGCTCATCTGATTCCAAATCGTGAGTAGCTTTTGTGACATTTGGAATTTCAGAATGTGAAGACAGCAAGACTTTCTCAACGAAAGCTATTTCATTATAAGAATCCTCATAATAACCTTTTGCCGAATCACGCCCTTGTTTATATCGGACTTCTTTGTTAAAGTGAAACCCATCTATTGAAATCAGTTTTGCATTTATATTTTCAGAATTCAGATATTCCGTAAGTTTTCCAGCAAAAACAGTTTTTCCAGTTCCTTCAATCCCGTTTATTGCAACCCGTATAGGTTTAGATTTTCCTTCCCAAATCGAGAGGATGCTATTTTTAATCAATTCTAAAGTTTCTGTTTCGTTCATGTGTTATATTGTTGCCAACTTGTATATATCCGCACTGTTGCGTTTATTTCTGTTATATGTTTTACGATTTACATGCATGTAACACACTTATTTTCAGCGTTTTATATATTTTATAACGCAACCTAAGCACAAAATACATTTGCAAGAGTGTTTATCGTCCTAACTCCAAAAAAGAAAAAAATGAAAGCCGTAGGTTTTTCATAATTAGTTCAAATAATTTGGGTTTTGTTTAATTCTAAGTTAACAAAATTTACGAGACGGATATTATTTCAAATTTGTTATACATTTGAATGGTAAACCCCAAATTTAAAATTGACATTTTGAAACATACGTTGTCATATTATCCGCACAAGACTACCGCCGCATTGCGTTCCTCAGTGGTATTGTTTTCGCTAATTTCTAACCCTACTATTGTTCGTTTGGCACTGCTATTTTGGAAGTTTCTGCTTTTTTTCCGCATCCCCATAACGCCATTGGTGCGCTTTACAGGCTATTATCAGTTTTGCGCCGGTATAGATGTAGCTGCCAGTGGAAGCATCACCACTAAAATGGCACAATTTGGTGTACAAAGCGTTTTAGACTATGCCAACGAACACGCAACTACCGAACATGATTTTGAAGATAATCTTACGGCCATTTTAGAAACCATTAAGGAAGCTAAGAATAACACAGCATATCCGTTTGCCGTACTAAAGCCAACTGCTATTGGCAGTTTTCTGCTTTTTGAAAAAATGAGCACAGCGAATACATTAAACCAGGACGAACTTCGTGCATGGAATGCCATTGCAAAGCGTTTGGAACTCTGCGCAACCAAAGCGCAGCAAGCAGGCATCGTTTTAATGATTGATGCTGAAGAAAGTTGGATTCAACCCGGAGTAGACAAACTTGTCCTGCCATTAGTAAAGAAATACAATAAAAACCGTGTGGTGGTAGCCATAACCCTTCAATTTTACCTTAAAGAGCGCCTCAAGATGTACCAGCAGATATTAGAAAAAGCCACAAAAGAAGATTACTTTTTGGGTGTAAAGCTTGTTCGAGGTGCTTATATGGAAAAAGAACGCAATAGGGCATTAAAACTTGGAGTTACAAGCCCTGTATGCGATACTAAAGAACATACAGACAATCAATATCACGAAGCCTTAGGATTAGGTGTGCGACATTTGAGTAAGCATTTGTGTATTGTGGCTACGCACAACGAACAAGATATTGCATGGGTATTAGCATTGTGCGCCGAAAAGAATATACTACTAAACAACCCTAATTTATGGTTCAGCCAGCTATACGGTATGCGTGATTACATATCATTCGATTTGGCTGCCCAAGGCGCAAATGTATTTAAGTATGTTCCTTTTGGACCGTTAGAGCAATCTATTCCTTATTTGATTCGAAGAGCTTTGGAGAATAGTTCCATGAAAAACCAAACCAAACGGGAACAGTTTATGCTAAAACAAGAATTGAAACGTAGGAAAGCTATCGCTTAAAAGTTGCTTTTTTGGAGCAGTTTTCTACGGTAAATGTTTTTCCATCTGTACGCATAGCATACACATTGCACGAGTCATTACCTATGTTGCTTTTAGAAAATCGAACATCTACTTTTTTAAACCACTGCACCGTGTCTGCAATAGGGTAGAAGTCGTCCTCAAACACCCATATTTTATTTAAAATATCTTTTTTCACTCGTGCCTCTGGAGCATAGCTGCATTGT
>JAYPBW010000106.1:0-1997 GCA_038124405.1 Flavobacteriaceae bacterium
ATACTTTTTACAAAGAACTAGAGTCGCAAATCAAAGACGACCCTGCATTGTACTTTTGGACTCATAACAGGTTTAAATTGATGCGGAATAAGCAGCTATAACCTGTTCAATTTTTTGGGTTTTTTTATTGATCTCAGCTACTGTTTTGGCTTCTGCGTAGAGCCGTATAATTGGTTCTGTGTTTGATTTGCGCAAATGAACCCATGAGTTGTCAAAGTCAATTTTTACTCCATCAACTGTAGTCACATTTTCACTTTTAAAGTGATCAGCAACATAAGCTAATAAGGCATCTACATCGCTTAAATCTTCAGATAATTGAAACTTTTTCTTAAGCATCACATAGTTTGAGTATTGTTTTTTTAACTCTGAAACCGTTATTTTTTTCTTTGCTAAAAAACTGAGAAACAATGCAATTCCAACCAGTGCATCGCGTCCATAATGTAACGATGGTAAAATAACTCCCCCATTACCTTCACCACCAATAACTGCATCAACGGTTTTCATTTTTTCAACTACATGAACCTCTCCAACTGCACTAGCATGAAATTTAACTCCGTGTTTGCGTGCCAAATCGGCAAGGGCTCTTGATGAAGAAAAATTTGACACTACGGCACCTTTAGAATGCTCCAGCACGTAATCGGCACAAGCAACCAAAGTATATTCCTCTCCAAATAGTTCACCTGTTTCGTCCATAAAAACCAATCTGTCTACATCCGGATCAACTGCCATTCCAAAATCAGCAGAATGCTGTTGTACAGCTTCCGACAAGTCTGTCAAATGTTCTTTTAAGGGCTCGGGGTTATGGGGGAAATCACCGTTAGGAGTACAATGAATTTTGGTTGATTTGACACCTAATTTTTCTAAAAGCATCGGTACTGCAATACCTCCAGTCGAATTTACAGCGTCTACAACTACAGAAAGCATTGCTGATTTGATTGCATCAACATCAATAATAGGAAGATTAACAATACTATCAATATGCGCCTCCAAAGCATCATCTATAGGCGTGATAGTACCTAAATTATCTACATCAACAAAGTCGAAAGTTTGATTTTTAATAGTAATGAGAATTTTTTCACCATCATCACTGCTTATAAACTCTCCTTTGTTATTCAACAACTTTAAAGCATTCCACTGTTTAGGATTGTGACTAGCTGTTAAAATGATTCCACCATCCGCTTTTTGACGAATAACTTCCATTTCAACAGTTGGCGTCGTAGAAAGTCCCACATCTAACACGTCAATTCCAGAGGCTATGAGAGTTTGCTGAACAAGTTCTTGAACCATAGCTCCCGAAATACGTGCATCTCTGCCGACAACTACTTTACAAGGATGAATGTTATTGGCTTTCAACCAACTCGCATATGCAGCTGCAAAAGCGACTATATCTACAGGGGTTAGGTTTTGATGAACAGCACCACCAATAGTTCCACGAATTCCCGAAACAGACGCAATTAAAGTCATATTTTTGTTTTGCCAAATATAAGAATAACCTTACACCGATGAATTATTTAGCTCACTTGTCGCTTGCCTACCCAAATGAGGGGTTAATTGTGGGTAATTTTATTGGGGATCACGTTAGAAACAAAGATTTACAGAAGTATTCAAACGATATACAATTTGGTATTCGTATGCACAGAAGTATTGATCTTTTTACAGACCATCATGAGAACACCAAAGAAGTACGTAACATATTGTTCCAAAAGCACCGTCACCTAAGTCGTGTGCTAGTCGATATCTTTTATGATCACTTTTTGGCGGTCCACTTTTCTAAATACAACACATATAGTTTGGGAGAGTTTGTTGAAAAAATACAAACCATTCTAGAGATAGAAAAAGTAATTTTACCCAAATCAGCACTACTTTATTTAAGAGGAATGATTACTCAAAATTGGCTTCAAAAATATGAGTCAGTTGAAGGGATTTCTGAGATTTTAAATAAAATGGCTTTTCGAAGTGGCTTGTTGGAACTTACAAAGGGCGCAGAAACTCTTTCC
>JAYPBW010000107.1:0-1977 GCA_038124405.1 Flavobacteriaceae bacterium
ATTTACAACAGGTGCTGGTGTTGGTTCTTCTTCCATTTCTAACACAAATCGTTTTACTTCTGGTTCGGCAGGCTGCTTTGTAGCAGAAGATTGAATTTCATCTTCAAGGGTAAACAATACTGCTGGCGTTTCTTGAGGGCTTGGCTGTGAGCTTAATGGCTCATCCACAGGAGATACTTCTTCTTCAGCTGTCACTTCCTTGGGGTCTACAACTTCAATATCGCGTGCCGAAGGAGTTACATCATGAATAGTAAAAGAGCCCATAGTAGTTGTTTTAGTTTCATCAACGGGTGCAATTACTGTTTCTGCTATTACTTCTAATGAACGTAAAACTTCGGTTGTCGGTATATGATCTTCAAAAGTACTTTTGGCTTCATCTTTGGGTTGAGATAGTGTTACTTCTTTAGCTTCATCATTCTCGAAAAGGGGAATTTGTCCCAATGATAAATTATGCGTTACTTTTTGATCATCGTCTAACGAGTGGATAATTTTTTGTGGATCAGCATGAACAATTTCTTGTTGCATATCGGGCGCAAAGCCTGTAGCAATAATGGTAACAGAAATAGCATTGTCAAGAGCTTCATCTTCACCAATTCCCATAATGATGTTGGTGTTGTTTCCAGCTTCTCTTTGAATGTATTCGTTGATGGCGCTAATCTCATCTATGGTAACCTCATCACTACCAGAAACAATGAGCAACAATACATTTTTTGCACCCATTATTTTATTGTCATTGAGTAGCGGAGAATCTAATGCTTGCACAATAGCTTCATTGGCGCGTTGACTTCCAGAGGCTGTTCCAGATCCCATGATGGCAGTTCCACTACTAGCCAATACTGTTTTAGCATCTCTAAGATCTATGTTTTGTGTGTAGTGATTGGTAATAACCTCTGCTATACCCCTTGAAGCTTTTGCCAATACCTCATCTGCTTTTGCAAAACCTTGTTTAAAGCCTAAGTCTCCATACACCTCGCGCAGTTTATTGTTGTTAATTACAATAATAGAATCAACGTGTTTACGCAAATTGTTCAGTCCTTGTTGCGCCTGTTCGTTTCGTGTTTTTCCTTCAAATTGAAATGGCATAGTTACGATTCCAACTGTCAAAATTCCTAACTCTTGGGCCAATTTTGCAATTACGGGCGCAGCTCCCGTACCTGTACCTCCACCCATTCCAGCAGTAATAAACACCATTTTGGTGTTTACGTTTAAGGCCTCCGAAATTTGGTCTAAACTCTCAATTGCAGACTGTGCGCCTACCTCAGGATCGGCGCCGGCGCCTAAACCTTCAGTTAAAGAGACACCTAACTGAATTTTATTGGGAATTGGGCTGTTTTCAAGAGCCTGAGCATCGGTGTTACACACCACGAAGTCAACCCCATTAATACCTTGGCGATACATATAGTTGAGTGCGTTGCTACCTCCGCCACCGACGCCAATTACCTTAATCACATTACTCCTGTTTTTGGGTAAATCAAATGTTATGTTGTCAAATGTTTCCATAGAAAAAAGTTTATTCTGCGCTTTCTAAAAATGTTTTTAATCTTTCGGTAAATCTGTCTATTACTGAAGTACGTTTTGCTGGCTTTTCGTCAGGGGCTCCCTCAATATTGCCTTCGCTACTTGATTCCGTTTCCTGAGCATCGTCTAAGGGTGCTAGTTGATTTTCAGCAGCATTCATCACTAACCCAACCGCCGTTGCAAATAGTGGGCTTGCTGTAGCTTTGTCTGTATCTCCAGCAAGGTGTTCATTTGGATATCCTATACGTGTATCCATTCCTGTAATATACTCTACAAGTTGTTTAAGATGCTTTAACTGACTGCCTCCACCAGTAAGTACAATTCCTGCAATGAGTTTTTTCTTTTGTTCTTCATGCCCATAATTTTTTATCTCAGCATATACTTGCTCAATAATTTCTTGTACTCGGGCATGAATAATTTTCGAAAGGTTTTTAAGTGTTATTTCTTTAGGATCACGAC